>JAOTST010000258.1 GCA_029864785.1 Chromatiales bacterium
TCTCCCTTGAAGAGGCATTTAGCCACGAGCGATTAATTCTTAACCCTATCGCCTCATTAGCCGATCTAAAACTCGATTCAACCCGCACAAATGTTCATGAATTACGTGACATTATTCAGAAAGATGCAGGGCATGAATCAGGTGTTGGGATGTCCATTTTATTTCAATCTTTTGGTTTTAAACACGGTCTGCCAATTGAAGCCGACTTTGTTTTTGATGTCCGTTGCATGCCTAATCCTCACTGGGAGCCACGTCTTCGGGTGATGACCGGTCAAGATGATGACGTTAAAAATTTTCTAGATAACCACTTTGAGGTCAATCGAATGTTTGATGATATTAAACATTTCCTCGAACGATGGCTCGACTCATTTAAAGACAACAAGCGAAGTTACCTGACCATTGCAATAGGCTGTACCGGAGGTCAACACCGCTCTGTCTACTTTGTTGAACGCCTCACTGAATACTTCTCTCACAGTAAATATGCCACTCTGGTACGTCACAGAGAATTGTCGTAAGTGCGTCTTTTCAACTACAAATAATATGGTAAATAATCACACATGAGCGTCAGTCTAATTATCATTACGCACTATGATATCGGCCAGCAGATGGTCAAGATGGTCAATGAAACCTTGGGACAGAGCGTACTCTCTATTAGCACTATGTCAGTTTATCCCGAGCAATCGATGGAACAACTCATTGGCCGCGTAGTGCTCAAAACACAAGAGGTGGATCAAGGTGATGGGGTCATCATTATCACCGATCTTTATGGTGCAACCCCAGGAAATATTGCCTGCCGCCTGATGGATATCCCCACTATTAAGGTGATTACCGGCCTCAATCTGCCGATGTTATTCAAAGCTCAAAATTATGCCGATCTGCCTATCAATGAACTGGCGGAAAAGATACTTAAGGGGGGACGCGAAGGGATTCTTTTGTGCAATCAGGATATCTGTCAAACCAATTAAATTTTGAAATACTGTGATAAACGAAACACTCCCCGTCATCAATAAATTGGGATTGCACGCCCGATCAGCCGCTAAGCTAGTCACCACGGCACAACCCTTTAAGTGTGATATCACACTTGAACGCAAGGGGCGCGAAGTCAATGCCAAAAGCATTATGGGTGTAATGATGCTGGCAGCGACCTGTGGATCAGAGGTCAATATCGCTCTCAATGGCGACGATGAAGTGGCCGCTTTCCAGGCCATTAAACAGCTTTTTGCCAACCGCTTTGATGAAGAGAGTTAACCAAACAGTGAATAGGCTCAATTGACCCTAGTAAAAATCACCTCGTCACTTTACCTCCGCTGTTCTATACCTAAATCACAGTTTGCGCTCTAAACTCACCACCATATACTTTTTTTAGGTTAAAATATTGGCTCTTGCAAAAGGGTTCAGAAATGGTCGAAAAAGCTGAAAAAACAGAACAGCTACCAGTGGATGCAATCCATGAGGCGATCCGTGGTGAGGATCTGTCTCAACTTGACGCTATTTTTGAAACACTTCACCCCGCTGAAGCTGCGCTCCTACTTGAGTCACTACCCTCCACCGAACGCAAAATCATCTGGGAACTCCTCTACGCAAAAGTTGGCGGTGAGATCCTTACCCATCTCAACGATACTGTTCGTGCCGACCTTATGGGACAGATGGAGAGTGACGAACTCGTTGCGGCAACTGAGGGGCTCGATACCGATGACTTGGCCGATCTCATCCCCGAGATGCCTGAATCGGTTACTCAACAAATTCTCGAATCACTTGATAAGCAAAATCGTGAACGCCTAGAGGCCGTACTCACCTATCCTGAAGATAGTGCAGGGGGTTTGATGAATATCGATACGGTCACAGTACGTGCAGATATCGATGTTGATGTGGTCATGCGTTATCTTCGCCGCCTCGGAAAACTTCCTGAAACAACCGATAATCTAATGGTTGTTGACCGCAAAGGTCTCTATTTGGGAACGTTGCCGCTGACAGCATTGCTGACGTCTAAAACAGATACCGAAATTTCAGCGATCATGGATCCATCCACCGAAGCGATTAGCGCCGATTCTGATGAAACCGATGTCGTACGACTCTTTGAGCATCGAGACTGGGTCTCTGCCCCTGTTGTTGATCATACCGGTAAGCTACTCGGACGGATTACCATCGATGATATCGTTGACCTGATTCGTGATCAGGGTGACCACGGTTTTATGGGAATGGCCGGTTTGAATGAAGAGGATGATATCTTTGCCCCCGCTTTAAAGAGTAGCCGACGTAGAACGATCTGGCTGGGCGTTAATTTACTCACCGCTCTACTCGCCTCCTGGGTCATCGGTCAATTCGATGCGACTATTGAACAACTCGTAGCCCTCGCCATATTAATGCCCGTGGTCGCCAGCATGGGGGGCATTGCAGGGAGCCAAACACTTACGCTGGTCATTAGGGCAATGGCATTAGGTCAAATCAGTCGCCATAACTCCCGAACCCTCCTCAAAAAAGAGCTTACCGTCGGGCTACTCAACGGCAGTGTCTGGGCTCTGGTTATCGGTCTAGTTGCCTACTACTGGTTTGACAACATGGCGCTTGGATATGTTATCGCTGCGGCAATGGTTATAAATTTATCCATTGCTGCTTTTTTTGGGGCGATAATCCCACCTCTGCTCAAACAGGCTGGCGCAGATCCAGCATTAGCAGGTGGCGTAATTCTTACCACCGTCACCGATGTCATTGGATTTTTTGCCTTTCTCGGCCTCGCAGCCATCTTTTTGGTTTAGTTCGGAGTCTCCCTTGGAAAAAAATTACATCTACGAAGATGAAGAGTACGTCCATAGCCGAAGTGCCCTTAAGAGAGAGGCAGACCGCTTACAACAGTTGGGAGAGGAGCTGCTAGCACTTCCTGAGTCAAAATTAAACGACATGGATCTACCCGAGTCACTTGCAGAGGCAATCCATCTCGCTAAAAACATCAATTCACGCGCAGGTCACAAACGCCAACGACAATACATCGGAAAATTGATGCGTCATATTGATCCTGAGCCCATTGAACAGTTCCTTGAACAGTTAAAACAACATCAAGGGGAGGCGAATGCCCATCATCATCAAATCGAGAATTGGCGAGATCAACTGATTGATGGTAATACCACCATACTGACAGAGCTCGTTGGTCAAAACCCTCAACTCAATGTGCAGCACCTCAGACAGCTGATCCGTAATGCTCAAAAGGAACGAAAAGAGAGCAAAACTCCAAAATATTTTCGTGAGCTCTTCAAATATCTCCGAGACAATAGCCAAGTCTAGCGATAAATAGAGAAT
>JAOTST010000029.1 GCA_029864785.1 Chromatiales bacterium
CGTCTTAAAGATCTGCCAATCAGTCTTCGACTCAAATGCAGGGTCAATCGCCGCATCCAGAGGATGAACGAATGGATGCATATCGGTGGTGTTGAGGTCAGACTTCTCGTACCAGGTTGCGGTAGGAAGAATAATGTCTGAGTAAGCACCGGTTGAGTTCAAACGGAAGTTGATGTCAACCATCAAGTCCAGTTTGCCGGTTGGTGCCTCTTCGTGCCACTTAATCTCTTTTGAGTCAGCGCCCTCGATACCCTCTTGCAGAACACCGTTCTGTGCACCGAGTAGATGCTTAAGGAAATACTCGTGACCCTTTGCAGAACAACCAATCAGGTTGGCGCGCCATACAAACAGGTTACGTGGGTGGTTCTCTGGAGCATCGATGTCTTCACAGGCAAATGCGAGATCGCCACTCTTGAGCTTCTCAGCCATGTAGCTTGAAACACCCGCTTCATCCGTTGCACCAGCGGCCTCTGCCTCTTTAACGATCTCAATTGGATTCTTGTTAAAGTGAGGAGCCGATGGCAACCAACCCAGACGTTGCGATACAACGTTGTAGTCAGCCAACTGGTAACCTTTGTACTTGGCCTTGGCAGTTGCAGCCATAATGTTATCGGCCTCAACACGCTCATAGCGCCACTGGTCGGTATGGTAGTACCAGTAGGTGGTTGAGTTCATGTGACGTGGTGGACGATGCCAATCGAGTGCGAAGGCAACAGGTGCCCAACCCGCTTGTGGACGCAGCTTCTCTTGACCCACATAGTGAGCCCAGCCGCCGCCAGTCTGACCGACACAACCACAGAAGTGGAGGATGTTCATGATTGAACGATAACCGAGGTCATTGTGATACCAGTGGTTAATCGCCGCACCCATGATGACCATCGACTTACCTTTGGTCTTCGATGCATTCTCAGCAAACTCACGACCGGTACGCTCAAGGTCAGCGGCCTTAATGCCGGTAACCTTCTCACCCCATGCAGGAGTATAGGCAACCGATGCATCATCGTAGCCTTTAGCGGTCTCATCACCCAGTCCACGGTCAATACCGTATTGAGCAACAGTCATATCAAACACTGAAGTGACCAGCGTCTCGGTACCATCAATCATCAGCTTACGCACAGGAATACTGCGCTTAATCAGATCACCCTCACCCGGTGTGAAGTGTGGGAAGGCAACGGTGACGACATCGTCTTTGTTATCGAGACATGAAAGTTCCGCATCGATCTCAGCACCATCAAGACCATTCTTTTGCAGTGTATTCCACTTACCATCTTCACCCCATCTAAAACCGACAGAGCCGTTAGGAGTGACATATGTGTTTGTCTTGGTATCAAAGATAACGGTCTTCCACTCAGGATTATTATCCTGGCCCATGTTGTTATCAAAGTCAGAGGCACGCAGGAAGCGGTCAGAAACGTAGTAGTCACCATCTTTACGCAGAGTGACCTGCATCGGCAGATCGGTATAGTTCTTGGCGTAATCAGTGAAGTATGGATCCTGTTTCTTAATGTGGTACTCGTTGAGCGCCACATGACCCATAGTCATAAACGCGGCAGAGTCAGTACCCTGCTTGACCGGCATCCACAAATCGGCAAATTTAACGAACTCAGCGTAGTCAGGTGCCATCGATACAATTTTGGTACCGTTGTAACGAGACTCAATCGCGAAGTGAGCATCAGGAGTACGCGTCATTGGCAAGTTAGCACCACAAACGATGATGTACTTTGAGTTATACCAATCAGCCGCTTCTGGAACGTCTGTCTGCTCACCCCAAACCTGAGGAGATGCTGCAGGAAGGTCACAGTACCAGTCGTAGAACGAACCACACGCGCCACCAATCAGAGAGAGGTAACGAGAACCGGCTGCATAGCTGATCATCGACATTGCAGGAATTGGAGAGAAACCGTAGATGCGATCCGGGCCCCACTTCTTAATGGTATAGACGTTCGCCGCAGCGATAATCTCTACCATCTCATCCCACTCGGCACGTACAAAGCCACCCAGTCCACGAACGGCGGTGTAGCTCTTGCGCTTGGTCGCGTCGGCCTGAATTGCAGCCCATGCATCAACTGGATCTTTTCCAGAGTTGCGCTCTTGACGATAGAGTTCAACGAGACGACCACGAATCAGTGGATACTTGATACGGTGAGGACTATAGAGATACCAAGAGAAGCTCGCACCACGTTGACAACCACGAGGCTCGTGATTCGGAAGATCTGTTCTAGTTCTTGGATAATCGGTCTGTTGCATCTCAAAGGCAACTAGACCATTTTTAACGTGAATCTTCCATGAACATCCACCCGTACAGTTTACACCGTGGGTAGAACGAACGATCTTATCGAAGCGCCAGCGGCCACGATAAGTATCTTCCCAGCGACGATCCTCCTCGGTCACGATACCGTGGCCCTTGGAGAAACTCTCTTTCGTCTTACTGAAAAACTTCAGCTTGTCGAGAAAATGACTCATTTTTTACTCTCCTGATAACGGAACAGCTTTATAGCTGCCTCATCTTAAATTAGGAGGACGACTTCCAAAGTGGAAGTCGTCCTAATGTTAACTACTGCTAATAATTATGGATTATGGAACTCTGCACTTGAACGCAAGTAGTACCACCAGTTAAGCGCCAAACAGACCGCATAGAAAATGGCAAAACCATAAAGTGCATTTTCAGGTGTTGTCGCCTTAATCTGCTCACCAAAGATTTTGGGAATCAGGAAAGCTCCATAAGCCGCTACCGCTGAAGTCCAACCCAATACAGGACCCGCCTGTTCTTTGTCGAAGACCTGCGAAATAGTACGGAAGGTTGAACCGTTACCAATGCCCGTTGCAGCAAACAGAAGCAGGAACAGAATGAAGAATGGAACAAAGAACTCTTCAGGAGTTGCTGATGAGTAAGCCGCTTTAAGATAGTAAGCAACACCTACAGCACTTCCAATCATCACAATAGCGACATACTGAGTCACTTTCGCTCCGCCCATCTTATCGGCAATCCAACCACCCACTGGGCGAATTAGAGCACCAATGAAGGGTCCCATCCATGCATACATCAATGCTGAGGGTCCATTAGGATTCGACAGGTTGTGAGTCATCATGCCGTCAATTTCAACGTGCTGGAAACCAAATACAACCTTAATCGCAAGGGCAAAACCTGCCGAGTAACCGATAAAGCTTCCAAAGGTCATGGTATAGATGATACTCATTACCCATGTGTGCTTATTACCGAAGATCTTAAACTGACGATTCAGGTTAGTTTTCATATCGCCAGGAATCATCTTCATCAACATAACCGTCGAAAAGAGAATACCGGCAATAACAGGCCACTTAACCCAACCCGGCGCACCTAAACCAGTTGGTGCTGGCAGGATAATGTAGAGGCCTACTGCCGCAGTAAAGAAGCCGATTAACAGCAACATAGTAATCTTAGACATCGCACCAATTGGTGAACCAATATTAGGTGATACATGCTCTGTACGAAGGTTGTTCATACCGAACCAGCCAGCAAATGCCAGAGGAACCAGGAAGATCAACCAGACAAAACCGGCATTGTGGATGTAGGTTTCGGTTCCCGCAGGAATCTTGCCCACTAACGTGCCTGATCCCGACTGCAGGATCATTGAGTCCCCACCAAAGATACCCATGGTCATCACTAGAGGTACAAGGATCTGCATGGTGGTTACACCCGCATTACCCAGGCCTGCATTCAAACCCAGTGCCAGACCCTGCATCCGCTTGGGATAAAAGAAGCTGATGTTGGACATTGATGATGCGAAGTTGCCGCCACCGAATCCTGATAGGAATGCAAGGAACTGGAATACATACAGCGGCGTATTCTTATCTTGCAGTGCGATACCGGCACCGATTGCGGGAATCATCAGCAAAGCGGTAGTAAAGAAGATCGTGTTACGACCACCCGCAATACGGATAAAGAAACTGCTAGGAATACGCAGTGTCGCACCGGTTAAACCGGCAATCGCTGCCAGTGTAAAGAGCTCAGACTTGGCAAAAGGAAAGCCTAGGTTAAGCATCTGTACTGTGATAATGCCCCAATAGAGCCATACTGCGAAACCAACCAGTAGACTCGGGATTGAGATCCAGAGATTGCGCGATGCAATACTCTTTCCTTCGGATTCCCAAAACTGACTATCTTCGGGTTCCCATTTAGTTAAATCAGACATATAAAATGTTCCTCTTTAGGGTTAAACAAAATAAATTAAACTTGCGCACTATTCGCGCGACTACTCCAACACGTCCGGGCCAAACTGCTTACGCATTTCACGATCCTTCTGTGCTTCGCCAGACCATTGCATCCACATAATTGATACAATAGTGATGCCGTAAAGCAGCATAAATGCAGTCGTAGGAACACCGGTATAATCAAGCATGACGCCGAATAGAATTGGCAGCGTGAAACCACCCATACCCCCGGCCAGACCAACGATGCCAGACATTACACCAATCTTGTCTGGATACTCATCAGATAGGTATTTAAAGACGGATGCCTTACCCAGTCCCCATGAAATACCAACAATAAACAGCAACGCGGTAAAGACGTACTCATTCACACCCAGACTCATGGTAATGGGCACACCACCACGAGTCTCAATAGAGAGCGAACTATGGGGATAGGACATGATGAACAGACAGATAGCCGATGACCACATGACCCAATAGGTGACTTTATGCGCGCCAAACTTATCTGATAGCCAACCACCCAGGGCACGAATAATGCCTGAGGGCAGCACAAAGATAGCCGCCAATATAGCTGCCTCACGAATGCCATGCCCGTAAGTTGCCATGTAATATTTGGTCATCCACAGCGAGAGCGCAACGAAACCGCCAAAAACCAGTGAGTAGTACTGGCAGTATTTCCATATAACAGGGTCTTTCAGCATCGCCAATTGATCCCTAATCGTGATGTGTGCCTCAACCTTATGACTCTCATCGGAGTAGGTAAACATCCAGAAGAGAGCGACCACAACCGTCATTGCAACCGCATAGATAATCGGAACATATTCCCAGCCCCAGGCTACGACAATTGAGGGCGCGATAAACTTGGTCAGTGCCGCACCAGCATTGCCGGCACCAAAAATACCCATCGCAAAACCGGCGGTCTCTTTGGTGAACCAACGTGAGGTGTAGGCGATACCCACAGAGAATGAAGCACCCGCTACACCCACAAACAGACCAAGTACCAGGAACTGCCAATACTCAGTCGCCTTGGAGATCATGAACAGCGGAATGATGACCGAAGCCATCAGCCAAAAATAGACCGGGCGCCCCCCAAATTTATCGGTCATCATGCCAAGCGGTAATCGGAATATCGAGCCGGTCAAGATCGGCGTCGCCACCAGCAGTCCAAACTGGGTATCAGAGAGGCTCAGCCCCGTCTTAATAGGAATACCGATAACTGAAAACATGACCCATATCGCAAAGCAGGCTGTAAAACCGACTGTGTTCATGGTCAGAACAGATAACTGTTTCGTTCTGTAACTTGGCATGACTACGATCCTTATTATTGGTTAATAAAAAATCAGAAAATTAAGATTGAACCGTTTTATACACTCGAAAAATAAATATCTCTATAGTGCCAACCGTCCGCTATTGAGCACTTCAGCCCCCCCATACCTCCAAAGAGGTATGGGTGATACAAACGATAACTAACTGATATTAATGAAATAATTATCTCTTCTTTAGTTGGGTTAATGTCTCGATAAAATTTATTAGGTAATAGGTGGTATCACCATATATCCTTAGCCTTGAACCATTAAAATGAGCCATCCAATATTCCCTTCCCATCATGAAACCGATTTTCAAAAATTCACTCCTCCTGCGCCTCGGGCTAGCCATGACATTGATCACCAGTCTCGGTTTTGCCAGTATGCTCAGTTCAGTATTCATCGCAGAAGAGACCCAGGGAGCTGCGGGAGCCATCAATACAGCAGGCTCCCTGCGAATGCTCTCTTATAAAATCGTCACTAAATTAGATGCCACTGAACATTCATCACAATCCCGTAGCAATGTGAATGAACTGATCAATACCTTTGAACAACGCATCAACGCATTGGGACACCTGAATCTCACTAACGAACCCGTTTTAGAGCATGCCCATGATGTTATTTTAAAAAAATGGCAACGAACAATACGCCCCGCAATTCAAATTACGCTCGACAACTCATTTCCCGTTAATCCCCAAACACTCCCCCATCAACCAATTCCCTATGTTGATATCATTGAACGATTCGTTGGCCAAATAGACCGTTTCGTAAAATTATTGGAAGACGATCTCGAGTCAAAAATTCAACTTTTGCGTCTAATTCACATCTCATCACTACTGCTGACGATCATGATCATCATTATCCTTATGTATCTGGTCAATACCGATATCCTCACCCCTTTAAGAGAGCTATTAATGTGTGCGCGTAAAGCACAACAGGGCGATCTATCTGTTAGAACACAACATCAGAGCAGTGATGAGCTAGGGCTGCTTGGAAATGCCTTCAACCAGATGGCTGAAGATCTTTCCAAGATGTATAACGATCTTGAAGGACGCGTTAAAGAGAAGACCCATGAGCTCGAACAGAGCAACCATTCACTGGATCTCCTCTACACCATGACTCGTCGATTTACCGAATCGTCCTCCGAAACAAACTACACCAAACTGTTGGAAGATATTGAAACCCATATCGGTTTTGGCCCCAGTAGTATCTGCTTAAGCAATGACGATAGAGAGAGCGCCTATCAACTCGCCTCGATCCGTAATATTCAATCAGGAGTTCCCGATCTCTGTAACCCTCCAAACTGTGAACGCTGCATGAGTTTAGACAAAGCACAAACACTGGAAATTCTGCGTCCTGGACTTACCTCACTTCGAGTAAAGTCCTACCCCATCACTGATCAGGGTAAAAAATTCGGTACGCTTATTGTTGAAATTGGGCAAGAAAATGTTGCGGACTGGCAAGCACGATTACTTGAATCGGTCGCCAGTCATATCGGTATCGCTATCAATAGTACGCAACGGACTAATCAGGAGCGCCGACTTGGACTGCTCGAAGAGCGCGGAGTGATTGCCCGTGAACTGCATGACTCGCTCGCTCAGTCTCTCACCTATATGAAAATTCAAGTCAGTCGCCTCAAGGCACTCCAGGGGACAGAGAAACAGATATCTCTCGCTCCGGCGATTATTGAAGAACTTCGCAGCGGCCTTAATAGTGCCTATCGCGAACTAAGAGAGCTACTGACAACGTTTAGATTAAGAATCGATAATAGCGGACTGGGCGTAGCCCTGATCAGTACCATTGAAGAGTATTCAAAAAAACACCCCATTAAGATTGAGCTCAGCAATCAAGTTGATAGCCACTTTCTTAATGAGAATCAAGAGATCCACATTCTCCATCTGATTCGTGAAGCACTCTCAAATATCGTAAAACATGCTCATGCCGACCATGCCAAAGTTTCGCTCTATCTCGATCAATATAGTAATGTGCACGTCACTATTATCGACAACGGTACAGGGATTCCTGATGACGAGATCGCGAAGCAAAACCACTATGGTATGGCCATCATGAAAGAGCGTGCAAAAACTCTCAATGGTCAAATTGATATTACCGATAATCCTGGAGGCGGCACACAGGTTGCGTTAGTCTTCAGCCCAGCTAATCTGGAACAAAAAACTGAGCAATCGATCAATGCAATCTGAACAAAACTACTCTGTCATCGTTATCGATGATCACCCGCTTTTTCGTAAGGGGGTCGCCGATCTAATCTCTATGGATGACACACTAATATTAATCGGTGAGGCCGCTTCAGGTGCTGAGGGGATCGAGCTTGCCCGTGAGCTCAATCCCGATCTCATCCTGCTTGATCTCAACATGAAGGGAATGGATGGCATCGCTACACTGAAAAAACTCAAAGAGAGCGATCTTGATGCACGGGTTATTATGCTTACCGTCTCTGATGATGAGGAGGATGTGGTCACTGCGCTACGCAGCGGTGCCGATGGTTATCTGCTAAAAGATATGGAACCTGAAGACACCCTTAAATGCCTCCATCAGGCATCACAGGGGCGCATCGTTCTATGTGAAAAACTGACCGAACTGCTCGCTTACGCCCTAAGAGATGAAGCGGCACATCCCTCTGATCTAACACAGGCCAGCTTAACCGATCGTGAAGAGGAGATTCTGAATCTGATCTCACAAGGATTGAGTAATAAAGTGATCGCCAGAGAGCTCGACATTACCGAAGGAACCGTTAAGGTTCATGTTAAACATATCCTCAAAAAATTAAATCTTCGCTCACGTGTTGAAGCGGCAATTTGGGCGGTGAAGGAACAGGATAAGCGTCGTGGCACTTAAAGTTTAGTGAAAGGCAATCACCACGAAACTCACAGAGAACACGAAGAAAAACTTTTATCCACGCTCGTTAAAGAAACAGAATCCCTCTAATCGGTGACAAGCTCACCCTGAAGTGAGTTGGGTCTTGCCTCGGTGATCCGCACATCAACAAACTGCCCTATCAGTTCTGCCCCCCCATCAAAATTGACTACCCGATTATTTTCTGTGCGGCCGGAGAGTTGGTGTTCATTTCTGTGCGAAACCCTTTCAACCAGAACGGACTGAACAGTTCCAACCATAGCCTGACTGATCGCATGAGCCTGTTGTTTGATCTGCTCCTGTAGTCGCGCAAGACGTAGCTTTTTCGCCTCCAGAGGAACATCATCAGGTAGATCTGCCGCCGGGGTACCTGGACGTGGACTATAGATAAAACTGTAGCTGTGGTCGAAACCAATCTCCTTAATCAACGCCATCGTCGCCTCAAAATCGGCCTCGGTTTCACCCGGAAAGCCTATAATAAAATCGGATGAGATCGGCATGCCGGGACGCGCATTCCGCAATTTGCGAATCATCGATTTGTACTCCAGCGCAGTATGGCCTCGCTTCATTAAGGTCAAAATTCGATCTGCCCCCGACTGTACCGGCAGATGGAGAAAACTGACCAGCTCAGGTACCTCACTGTAGGCCTCGATCAGGCTATCGGTCAGCTCAATGGGATGGGAGGTGGTATAACGAATGCGATCAATCCCATCGATCGCCGCTACGTAATGGATCAGCATCGCAAGGTCAGCAATTTCGCCATCGTTCATCTCACCACGATAGGCATTCACATTCTGACCCAGCAGATTAACCTCACGCACCCCTTGTTCAGCCAGCCCAGCAACTTCGGCAATCACATCATCAAAGGGACGGCTTACCTCTTCACCACGGGTGAAGGGCACCACACAGAAGGTACAGTACTTAGAACACCCCTCCATAATAGAAACAAAGGCCGATGGCCCTTCCGACTTGTGCTCTGGTAATTTGTCGAACTTTTCGATCTCAGGGAATGAGACATCCACCACCGCCCGATGATGTTCCCACACCTCACCGAGCATCTCAGGTAAACGGTGCAGCGTTTGAGGACCCCAAATAAGATCCACATAGGGAGCACGTCGACGAATCGCATCACCCTCTTGACTCGCGACACAGCCCCCCACACCAATCACAATATCAGGATTTTTCAGCTTTAATTTACGCCACCGACCCAGCTGCGAAAATACCTTCTCCTGCGCCTTCTCACGCACCGAACAGGTATTGAGCAGTAATATATCGGCATCCTTCTCATCATCAACCGGCTCAACACCACAGGTCACACTCAGGCCATCGATCAGGCGGGCAGAATCATACTCATTCATCTGGCAGCCGAAGGTTTTGATATAGACAGTGCGTGTCATAATATTTTCTGTGAGTTTGTAATTGTCGTTAAAAGGTCGGCTATTTTACGCATCCCACGCTGCGCTATCCATACATATGTATAAACAAAGGAAAAATCACCACCACAACGATCTACGAATTACCCCTCCTAAATATAGGAATTATGATCATTAGAATATTAATATAACGACATATAAATATATCATTATATAGCAATGTTTTTTCTCCTAAACATGCACGATAATTAAAAAGAGTTTGCCCATAAAAGGCCTTGCTATTATTTGTATATATTTTTATCCTCGTCGCTTACAATTTGTAACATCAACATGGTTTTCACCATACAAGGAGTCTACATTGAAGATTAAAACAGCCGGTGCGGCATTCATTGCTGCCGCGTTAAGTACAGCCATACAAGCGGGTACACTAGAAGATGTAAAATCAAAAAATTATGTAAGTTGCGGTGTTAGCACCGGCTTAGCAGGATTTTCCCAAAAAGATGAA
>JAOTST010000259.1 GCA_029864785.1 Chromatiales bacterium
TGCCGGGACGCATCAGCGCTGACATGCAGGCATCAACACCCACATAGGTGCGGTAGATCTCTTTGCGATTAATCGCCGTGGTGATTAAGGCACCATGAGGGCCGGTCATGTAACGCCCACTCTCAACATAGAGCTTGGGCATATAGCCGTTGTGCTCTTTGAAGGTTTCAAACAGCGCCGTGATCTCTTTAGACATGGCATCGATATCGAGCGCAGAATCTTCTGGCTTATAGGGGATACCGAGGCCACCACCAATATTGATAAATTCAAAGGTGATATCGAGCTGTGACGAGATCCATTCAACACGCTCAAGCAACATACGAGCAGTCTCTACCATATATGTGTAGTTGAGCTCGTTAGAAGCCAACATCGTATGTAGACCAAAACGAGTCGCTCCCCGCTCCTTCGCCTTTTTGTAGGCATCAAGAAGTTGATCGTGCGAGACCCCATACTTCGCCTCGACTGGGGTACCGATAATCGCATTACCGCTACGACGCTCACCGGGGTTATAACGAAAGCAGATCAACTCTGGCATGTTAGGCACCTTGTCGATCAGCGAGATATCATCGAGGTTGAGTACACAGCTACCATTTGCTTCGGCCTCAGAAAAATCGGTCTGACTAGTGTTATTAGAGGTGAACATAATATCTTCACCTGTTGCGCCGACATCACGGCTCAACTTTAGCTCCGCAACCGAGCTGCAATCAAATCCAAAGCCCATCGAGCCCATAATATTGAGGATCACAGGGTTGGGGAGTGCCTTGACTGCATAGTACTCCCTAAAGCCGGGAATACCTGCAAAGGCATCTATGAGCCGCTTTCCGGTCTCACGAATCCCCTTCTCATCGTAAATATGAAACGGGGTACCGTAATGATCAGCAATCTTCTCTAGAGAGCCTTCAAGTCGTGATGAAAAATCTGCTGAAATAGGCATAAGATAAGATCCTACTTAAGCGCAGATTCAATACGATCCATCGCCTCAACAACATTTTCATAGCTGTTGAATGCACTGATACGAATATAACCCTCACCACACTTTCCAAAACCGGCACCCGGTGTGCAGACCACACCCGCCTTGTTAAGCAGTGCATCAAAAAACTCCCACGAATCACCTTTAGCATCGATCCAGATATAGGGTGAGTTCTCTCCGCCGATACACTCGTAACCGAGCGACTCCATCTTGTTTTTAATGTAGCTGGCATTCTTCAGGTAGTACTCAACGAGTTCTTTAACCTGAGCCTTACCGGCATCACTATAGACCGCCTCAGCAGCACGCTGAATCGGGTAAGAGACACTATTAAATTTGGTGGTGTGACGACGGTTCCACAGTGCGTGTACCGCGACCGCCTCACCATCAGCTGTATAGGCCATACACTCTTTAGGGACGACGGTGTAGGCACAACGGGTACCTGTAAAACCTGCGGTCTTGGAGAAACTGCGGAACTCAACAGCCACTTCACGCGCACCTTCAATCTCATAGATCGAACGCGGCAGATTCTCATCCTGCACAAACGCTTCATAGGCGGCATCAAACAGGATTAGTGCTTTATTGGCTTTGGCATAATCGACCCACGCCTTGAGCTGCTCTTTAGTCGCAGTAACACCGGTAGGATTGTTTGGGAAACAGAGGTAGATGAGATCAACAGGCTCAGAAGGCAATGCAGGCAGGAAACCATTCTCTTTATTGGCATCCAGATAGACCAGACCGTTGTAACGACCATCGCTCGCCTCACCGGTACGACCTGCCATGACATTAGTATCGACATAAACAGGATAGACCGGATCAGGAACCGCTACAGTCACATCGCTAGCGAAAATCTCCTGAAAGTTGCCCGAGTCACACTTGGCTCCATCACTGACAAAAACCTCATCCGCTTCAACATTACAACCGCGATCCTGAAAATCATTCTTGGCAATCGCTTCACGCAGGAAGTCGTAACCCTGCTCAGGACCGTATCCATGGAAGCTTGCATCAACAGCCATCTCATCAACCGCCGTGTGTAGCGCCTGAATACAGGCATCGGGCAGTGCTCGAGTCACATCACCAATACCGAGGCGAATGATGTTCTTCTCTGGGTTGGCCGTCTGAAATGCACCAACACGCTTGGCGATATCAGAAAAGAGATATGAAGACTGAAGCTTGTTGAAATTCTCGTTGATCTTGATCATGGGAGCTCTGTACCTAATTGACGATTTGATTTACGGTTGAATAGAATGAAAAGCTCGCCATTATACAGCGAATTAATTGAGTGTTGCAGTAGCTTATAAACACTGCAATAACCGCTCAAATGGTATGCTAATAGCCCAACTAGGAGATATTGATCAAGATGTTTACCCTCTACGGAATCAAAAATTGCGACACTGTAAAAAAGGCGCGAAAGTGGCTGGAGAGCCAAGAGATGGAGTACAGCTTCCATGACTTTCGTACGGACGGCCTCACCAAAGAGATGATTGATCACTGGTTTAACTCAGTCGACTGGGAGAGTCTCGTCAATAAGCGGAGCACCACTTGGCGCCAACTTGATGATGCTCAAAAAGAGAAGCTTGGCGAGCAGAACGCCGCAGCGTTGCTGCTGGAAAACCCAACCCTGATCAAACGACCGGTTTTGGAGAATGGAGAGACTGTTTTAGTTGGTTTCTCAGAAGAGAACTATCGAAAGGCTATGGGGTAATTTTTCACGGCAACATGATGTAATCTCCCCAGAGTCAATCAAGACAACACCTTGATTACCGGCTATAAACAGAACGAAAAGTATGTCTAGCAAGACTCCCTTTGCGTTATTCATACCTCCTGTTTCTCTCAAGTTATTTAGTTGATTATATTTAATATCCTATTTGGATATATCGATATTACGCCCCGATGCGAGTACCTCCTGGGTACGATCTTGCATATATTTCTGGTGATCATTGTTGTAGCGCTCATAACCCCTTTCACCAACGTAGCGTAGATTCTCCTGAAAATGAAAGCTGTAGAGCATCCCATCGATACGCAGAATTTCCCGCCCCCGATCAAACATCACAATGCCTGGGCGATAGCTAATACCAAGCTTTTCTGCATAGGCCTTAGCGGTAGTTTGATTGCCTTCCACATCGATAATCGGAGTGTTAGAAGAGGCGTCGAGGCGAACGAAGGTAAAGTTGTTCAGAATTTTTTGTGTCTCAGGTAGATTAAGATTTTTGTCGTGTAGCGCATTACAGGCCTCTTCACACCACTTGTCTTCAAACAGCAGTGCCAAGGGCTTGTCGGCAACACTCTGCAAGTTGGTCAGCCTCTGTAGTT
>JAOTST010000260.1 GCA_029864785.1 Chromatiales bacterium
ATTATGAAGTTTATTCTAACTTCCATTATTCTCTTTTCTATCATCCTATTGGGTGCATGTAGTGATAAAAACTCTTCTAGCAAAAATAGTGTAACTCCTGCCCCCTCAAAAATAACGGTACAGGATAAAAAGCAGCGGTTCAGAGAGCTTCTCGTGCCTGCTGTAACAAAAGCTTACAACCGCTTGTATAAACGCTACATTGAGGTAAAAAATAAGATCGAACAAAAAAGAGATGGCACTCGCATTACTCTGTTAAAAAAGGAGTACAAAGCCTCTTCAGATCAAGAATTATTGGCTGCTTTAAAACCCCACCCCATCAGCATTGCGCTGGCACAGGCTGCAATGGAAAGCGCCTGGGGAACATCACGATTTTTTCGTGATGCCAATAATGTATTTGGCGTATGGTCTTTTGATTCGAATGAACCCCGTATTGCCGCAAACCAAAAGCGCGATAACAAAACTATTTGGGTTAAACGTTATAACGACATAACCGAATCAGTTCTCGACTACTATCGTGTTATAGCCAAAGGTGATGCATTCTCTGCATTTCGTACGCTACGCCTTAATAATAACGATCCCTTTATACTGGTATCTAAGCTCGACCGATACTCTGAGCGTGGAAGTGAATATGGAAAAGAACTGGCTGCTATGATTCGCTTCAATAAATTTGATAGCTATGATCAACATAGCAATCAGCCTGTTTTATCGACAACCTCGAATAAATAGCACCTTCGCTAAATGGTCCGACTAGGGACCATTTTCAATGGCTCAAATAATTATCGTTTATCCAGTGGTATGTACTCTCTCCTCTCAGCGACACTGCGATAAGCTGGACGAATGATTCGCTTGGCAACGAAGTTAAGTTCTTCTATACGGTGGGCACACCACCCTGCAACGCGAGCCATTGCAAATATAGGTGTATAGAGCTCTTTAGGAATACCTATACTGGAGTAGACAAAACCAGAATAGAGGTCAACATTGGCGCAAAGTGGTTTGGAATTGGGACCTTTAATCTCCTTAAAGACCTCTGGGGTCAATCGCTCCACACTATCATAAAGGGCAAATTCAGCCTCACGCCCCTTCTCTTCAGAGAGCTCTTTTGCTTTTCGTTTGAGTAAAACCGAACGTGGATCGGAGAGCGTATATATCGCATGTCCCATGCCATAAATTTTACCACTTTTATCGTGCACCTCTTTACGTAGGATCTTGCGTAAGTACGCTTTAACCTCTTCATCATCATCCCAATTCTCAATGTTCTCCATCAAATGTTCCATCATGTTCTGCGCCTTAAGATTGGCGCCGCCATGGAGCGGCCCATTAAGCGATGAAAGTGCTGAGGCGATTGCTGAATAGGTATCAGTTCCCGACGAACTGGTCACTCGAATCGTAAAGGTCGAGTTATTACCGCCGCCATGCTCAGCATGCAAAATTAATGAAAGATCGAGAATCTCCGCCTCCAACTTAGTAAACTCATCCCCTTTAAGCATATAGAGAAAATTTTCTGCGGTACTTAACTCTTTGCGTGGGTGACGAATCACTAGCGCTTCGTGTTCATGATTATGACGCATGCCGTAATAGGCATAAGCGATAATCGCTGGAAATTTAGCAATTAAATTAAGCGACTGTTCTGTGAGTCTCTCGGGGCTAATTTCATCAGCATGCTCATCAAGGGTATAAAGCCCCAATACCGTGCGCGCAAGCATGTTCATAATATTCTTGCCGCTAAGCGACAAGATTAAATTATTAACGACATCAGTGGGTAGATCACGATGTTCAGAAAGAAAACATTCAAAACAGGTCAGCTCACTCTTCTTCGGCTGACGCCCTTTAAGTAACAGATAGACCACCTCATCAAAACCAAAACGAGAAGCAGACTCAAGGTGGTCGACCAATTCGTGTAGATCAATACCACGGTAGTAAAGATGCCCATCAACAGGGGTTATTTTATCGCCATCACGTTGATATCCAATAACCTCACCGATATTGGTCAGCCCGACCAATACCCCAGTAAAATCGCTATTTCTTAACCCCTTTTTGACTTTATAGGTATCGTATAGAGTTGGATCTATTGCCGTAGATTCAGGAATTGAATCGGCAATATTTGCAACGACATTAGTTGAAACATTACAGTGATTCATCCTATGCTCCTATCAGTGCGATTGATTCGATTGATCATAAATTATCGATAAGATCCTGGGCAAACTCTTCCGTTGTGCGCAGAGTTGCCTCCTCCATTTGCGAGTGTAGGTCAGAGGTGACATTTCCTTTTGAAACAGCCTTCTCAATTGCCGCATAAATTAAATTCGCAGCCTCACTATAATTAAGATATTCCAACATCATCGCCCCCGATAAAATAAGTGAGGTTGGATTAGCTTTGCCGGTACCAATAATTGCTGGCGCAGTACCATGAGTCGCTTCAAAAATAGCATAACCGCTATTGAAATTGATATTTGCTCCCGGAGAGATTCCAATGCCACCCACGGTGGCCGCAAGCTGATCAGAGATGTAATCTCCATTCAAATTAAGCGTCGCGATAACTGAATATTGCTCAGGGTGAAGTAGCGTTTCTTGCAAGAAGGCATCTGCAATTACATCTTTAATGATCACTTTACCTTCACCAATAGCTCTATCCATAGCACTATTGGCCGCATCTTTTCCCTGTTCAGCAGCAATCTCTTGATGTTGTAACCAGGTAAAAGTATGGGTACTGAATTCATCTTCCAGAGCCACTTCATAGCCCCAACGCATAAAGGCTCCTTCAGTAAACTTCATGATATTGCCTTTGTGCACTAGGGTAACTGATGGCAGTTGATGTTTGATTGCATGCCGAATTGCCGCACGTACCAACCGTTTGCTCCCATCCTCTGAAACAGGCTTAATACCGATCGAAGAGCTTTCAGGAAAGCGGATTTGAGTCACTCCCATCTCTTCAATGAGAAATTTTTTAACCTTATCTGCCTCTTCGCTACCGTTCATAAATTCGATACCGGCATAGATGTCTTCGGTATTTTCACGAAAGATAGACATGTTGACTCGTTCAGGATGTTTAACTGGAGAAGGAACTCCCTCAAACCAGCGTACAGGTCGCAGACAGGTAAAGAGATCAAGCTTCTGCCGCAATTGCACGTTGAGTGAGCGCATGCCCTTTCCAATAGGTGTCATCAGTGGTCCCTTGATACCAACAATATAGTCTCGAAAAGCGTCAAGGGTCGCCTCAGGTAAAAATTCACCGCTCTCCTTTTCTCCCTTTTCACCTGCAAGCACTTCCAGCCAACTGA
>JAOTST010000261.1 GCA_029864785.1 Chromatiales bacterium
AGCGCGGTGAAATTATATTCACTGTGGATAATGCTGGGCGAGAGAACCTTGAGCTTCATCGAGCTACACTCATCGATCAGCATCACCACCTTATCGGTATTGTCCATATCGGCCGAGAGTACCGCCGCCATGAAGGACGCAGGATGGTGCGTCTTGAGCCACGCAGTCTGGTAGGAGACCAGCGCATAGGCTGCAGAGTGTGACTTGTTAAAACCGTAGCCGGAAAAGTACTCCATCAGATCAAAAATGTGGCTGGCGTCCTTCTCATCCACACCATTATCGAGCGCCCCTTTGGTAAAGATATCACGCTGTTTGGCCATCTCTTCCGGCTTCTTTTTACCCATCGCCCGACGTAACATATCAGCACCGCCGAGGGTGTAACCGGCAAGCACCTGGGCGATCTGCATCACCTGTTCCTGATAGAGAATAACGCCGTAGGTCGGCTCCAGAACCGGTTCCAGATCGGGGTGGGGATAGAGCACCTTGGCCGTCCCCTTTTTACGGTTGATAAAGTCATCGACCATCCCCGACCCAAGCGGACCCGGGCGAAACAGCGCCACCAGTGCGACAATATCTTCAAATCGGTCAGGAAGCAGGCGGCCAATCAGCTCTTTCATACCACGCGATTCAAGCTGAAATACAGCGGTGGTCTGACTCTCTTTTAATAATTTAAAAGTGGCCGGGTCATCGAGCGGAATCGTGGCGATGTCGACCTTCTCACCAAAGATGCTCTCTACATGTTTGAGCGCCCAGTCGATAATGGTGAGGGTTCGCAGGCCAAGGAAATCAAACTTGACCAGCCCCACTGACTCCACATCATTTTTGTCGAATTGAGAGACCACATTACCGCCCCCCTCATCACAGTAGATCGGGGTAAAATCGGTGAGTGCGGTGGGAGCGATCACCACACCACCAGCATGTTTACCGGCGTTTCGGGTCAGTCCTTCAAGCCGACGCGCCATGTCGATAAGCGCGGCGACCTCCTCGTCACGCTCGTAGAGATCACGCAGGTCGTCCTCCTGCTCCAGCGCCTCTTTGAGGGTGATACCCACCTCAAACGGAATCAGCTTGGCGATCTGATCGACAAAACCATAGGGATGACTCAGCACCCGTCCCACGTCACGAATAACCGCCTTCGCCGCCATCGAACCGTAGGTGATAATCTGTGACACCTTGTCACGACCGTAGTGACGCGCCACATAGTCGATTACGCGGTCACGACCATCCATACAGAAGTCGATATCGAAATCGGGCATCGAGACCCGCTCAGGATTGAGGAAACGCTCGAATAGCAGGTCATATTCAAGTGGGTCAATATCGGTAATCAGCAGCGCATAGGCAACCAGCGAGCCCGCTCCGGAACCACGACCGGGACCAACGGGAATACCGTTGTCCTTCGACCACTTGATGAAATCGGCCACAATGAGAAAGTAGCCGGGGAATTTCATATTAATAATGACTTCGAGTTCTATCTCCAATCGCTCATCGTAGGGCTTGCGCCTCTCGGGAAAATCGGGGGCATTGCGATCAAGCAACACATCAAGCCGTCCCTCAAGCCCCTCTTGTGAGAGCTTACGAAAATACTCCGCTTCAGTGAGACCATCGGGGATCGGAAAATCGGGCAGGAAGACTTCGCCGAGAATCATCTCCAGATTACAGCGTTTGGCAATCTCGACCGTATTTTCAATCGCTTCGGGAATATCGCTAAAGAGTTCAACCATCTCTTCGGGACTGCGCAGATATTGCTGTTCCGAATAGAGTTTGGGGCGGCGAGGGTCATCAATGGTACGGCCTTCACTAATGCAGACGCGGATCTCGTGCGCCTCGAAGTCACTCTCTTTGATAAAGCGCACCGCATTGGTAGCGACCACAGGAATACCCATGGTTCCCGCCAACCTCACCGCCGCATGGAGATACTCCTCTTCACCGGTACGCCCAGTGCGTTGTAACTCTAGATAGAAGTTATCACCAAAGATGCGCAGATAGTCGGTGACCAGTTCGGCCGCATGATCTGGATTATTGGCAAGTAGTGCCGCGCCAATATCTCCCTCGCGTCCGCCCGAAAGCATGATTAGGCCACGGCTATACTCAACAAGCCATTCACGATTGATGATCGGAACCCCACGCTGCTGACCATCGGTGTAACTTTTTGAGATCAGTCGGCTCAAATTGAGATAACCTGCTTTATCCTTACAGAGCAGTAAAATTTTATGGGGCTGTAGCGGCTTTTCGCTATTCTCTAACCACAACTCACACCCGACAATCGGTTTCACCCCAACACCCTGTGCCGCCCCATAAAATTTGACCAGCGCAAACAAATTAGAGAGGTCGGTCACCGCCACTGCCGCCATCCCGGCAGAGGCTACGGCACCCACCATCGGCTTGATGCGAATCAAGCTATCAGAGAGGGAGTATTCACTGTGCAGGTTAAGGTGAACGAAGGTCGGTTCCATGACGTGCTAAATTACAGCATCGACACCAAAAGAAATAGTCTTGACGAGTAGATAACGTCGTGGGTTGATAGGGAATCCTGACTCATATTCCTATATAATCACGCCACTTTTTAACCCAATTAAATAGAAATTAGTCACAGCATGAACTTTATCGAAACACGCGGCAATGATGGCAAACACCCTCTAAAAGTCTCATTTTCTGATGCGATCCTAAATCCCATCTCCTCATTCGGAGGCATCTACTCGCCCGAAAGCATGCCGGATCTGGGGGAAGATTTTCTCAGTAAGCATCTTGATTTAGACTACAAAACGCTAGCACGAAATATTCTATCCGCCTTTGATATCGATATTGATGCTGCGGTTATTGATGAGGCACTTGCACTCTATGATGCCTTTGATGATCCGACCAACCCGGTTCCCGTTGTCAAGATCAATGACGATCTCTACGTCAGCGAGCTCTACCATGGACCCACTCGTGCCTTTAAAGATATGGCGCTGCAACCCTTTGGGATTGTGCTCTCATCACTCGCTCAACAGCGCGGTGAAAATTACCTGATTCTGGCCGCCACCTCTGGCGATACGGGGCCTGCTGCTCTCGAAACCTTTAAAAATCGCAATAATGTTCGCGTTGCCTGCATGTATCCCGATGGCGGCACCTCCGATGTGCAGCGTCTACAGATGGTCACTGAGGATGCATCAAACCTTAAGGTCATCGGTGTAAAGGGTGACTTTGACGATACTCAAAGCGCCCTCAAGCGCCTGTTGGGTTCAGAGAGTTTCAAACAGCAGTTACACGATAAGAAGATCTATCTCTCCGCTGCCAA
>JAOTST010000262.1 GCA_029864785.1 Chromatiales bacterium
AGATGACTGCGATTCCTTCACTACTTCTCGCATCGATCGCACTGATGATGGGATATGGCTTTGCACGGTTACTTAGCACCGACCATCAAGACGCTCACACAATTGCTATTGAAACAGGAATTCAAAATGGGGGGACAGCCATTCTGGTTACGGGAACTATTTTACAGAATCCAACAATGACCATTGCCCCTGTGATGTATGGAATTCTTATGCTTGTGCCTACTTTTATCTACATCGCGTGGGCAAAGCATCGAAAAAATAATGGATAAACTATGACTTGTCGGCGTATCTATAAATGCTGAGAAGGACGAATGACAAAATGATTGCTGCGACAGTTCTTATGGCTATGACCAAAGTGAAGTCCGCTCCAAATATGACAAACAGCAAAGTGTCTTCAATGATGGCATGACAAACCATTAAAAATGTGGCGATGAAAAATAACTGATATTTGCTGAGTGCTTCAGCCTCTTTTATAAGTACCGCAGCACCGTATGTAATACCTAAAAATATACCGGTAATGAGTGAGAATATTGGCGCAATATTTTTATGACTATTGCGCATAAAGGGTCTGCTTTTAATGAAATCCATAATAAAAATAAGGGTCGTTACTAAAGCAATAATTTTCGCGCTCAAAATGATAGCGCTAAAAAAAGATCCAATGAATAAAGCGGTTAATGAATCATACGTTGTCTTTTCAAACGAGCTAACAGCATCAGCAGTTTCAAACCAGCTTGCGGGGATTAGGGTCGTAAGATAGGCGACTAATAACGCACTTATAAATCGGAATAAGTAGGAGTAGATATTGGATATTCCTATCTTTTTCATAATGAGACTCTCGACAATAAGCGAGTGACAAATACCCAAATAAACAGCCAGAATAGACCACTGCTGCGGACTTAAATCAAGGGGGGCGGCAAACGCAACTGCTGCATAAAGATTTAAAAACATTCCGCTAATAATAGCCATGGACGCTTCAGGCGGGAGACCCAATATGGAAGTGAAGGGCTCAACCATAAACGCCACATAAGATAGCGTGTTGTAGAAATACAGAACATCAGCAAGGATGTAGATGGGGATGACCAATTTTAAAATAACCCACGATGATTGCAGTGAATTATTAAGGGTCTTTTTTATCTGGCTCATATTTATTAAAGGGAGTGCTCACGCATCCCGCGCAGAAATTTTGGGAGTTCAATTTGCGTGCTGCTCTGCAATGCCTTAGCACGATGAATGAGATCGCGTTCAAAAGGGTGGAGCTGTAACCCTTTGCAAATTAAGGTGATGACATTCTCTTTGTCATCAAGGGAGAGCTTCATGGCGCTATTTCCGAAAGTGGCATTAATAGAGGCAATCGTTGCTTCATAGGTGTACAGGTCATCATGCCAAAGATTCATGCTGAGAATCCCTTTCGGTTTTAGAATCTCATAGACGCCTTTAAAAAATGGATTATCGATCACCGATTCGGAGATCCCATCGTTGACAAAGGCATCAACCAAAATTAGATCGTAGTGGCCAGCATGGCTATCAATGATGCGCTGTAAATGGTGGCGAATAT
This sequence comes from Chromatiales bacterium, assembly GCA_029864785.1. Classification (GTDB taxonomy): domain Bacteria; phylum Pseudomonadota; class Gammaproteobacteria; order Thiohalomonadales; family Thiohalomonadaceae; genus JAOTST01. Next base: position 1,556 of record JAOTST010000262.1, read on the forward strand.
CATCAATGTGCACCGTTAGACGCAGGTCGTCAGGGAGTTGAAAAAAATCACGTGCCGTCTGATGAACCGCACCACGCAACTCAACGGCATCGATCGCACACTCGGGAAGGTGGTTAAGTAAAAACTTGACCAATGAACCACCACCAAGGCCGATTAACAGAATGTTTTTGGGCTTGGGTTGAAAGATAAGCGAGGCGAGCATTGCGCGTGTATAACTAAGGTGAAGATAGTGCGGATCGCTGAGTAGGTAGCTGCTCTGTTTGGCCGAGGTACCAAAATGGAGTGAGCGCTCGGCACGATCCTCTATCACCTCAATGAGACCGTGCTGATCTCGCACTGAGTGGAGACGTTTTTCGCCAAATCCGAACATCAATTAATGCTATTCAACTTTGCCCAATACCGAGTCGAGACGGCGGCTGGATAGTATCCGCTTTAGCCAGGCAAAGAGGTGTGCTGGGAAGGTGACGCGATAGCGGATTTTGGGACGCTTTGATTCAATGGCGTGGATCACCTTTTTAAGTACTGCCTCAGGTGGCAGAGTGAAGGGGGCGGCAGGTCCCTCCTTTTTAAGTCGACGCTCAGTCGCTTCGTAGCTCTCTTTGAAAACACTCTTATCTTTATCAATATTCTTTTTATAAAGCTCAAAACCGTTTGTGCGAAACCGACTGGTAACTGGACCCGGTTCGATGAGTGAGATCTGGATACCGCTTCCCTGAAGCTCTAATCTTAATGTGTCGGTCAATCCCTCAAGGGCGAACTTACTAGCGTTGTATGCACCACGAAAACGCAGGGCGACATAGCCGAGTAAAGAACTGTTCTGGATGATGCGGCCATGCCCCTGTTTACGCATAACAGGAATAATGCGGTTGGTTAGCTCGTGGGTTCCGAAAAGGTTGGTTTCGAATTGAAAGCGGAGTACCTCACGGGTTAGATCTTCCACAGCTCCCGGCTGACCGAATGCACCGTTATTAAACAGTACATCGACGCGACCGTCGGTTAGTTTCAAGATCTCATCGACAGCACTGTTGATTGAATTGGAGTCGGCTAAGTCGAGCTGAATACTCTCCAGCCCCTCGCTTTTTAGCTTTTCTACATCCTCCGCTTTTCGAGCGGTGGCAAAGACGCGATAGCCATGCGTTTTGAGGCCGTGAGCAACACAGTGGCCGATACCACCCGCGGATGATCCGGTAACGATTACGACTTTACGCTGGTTCACTCTGTTGCTCCTCTTCCTGTAATTGTAGTTGCCACATTTCGTAATAGCTCTCTTTTTTATCCAGTAGCTGCTGGTGGGTTCCGCGTTCGATAATCGCACCATTATCCATCACTAGAATCTGGTCTGCATCCACCACGGTGGATAGACGATGGGCAATGACCATCGTTGAGTGATGGCTTGCGAGCGTTTTTAGCGCATCAAGAATTGATTGCTCAGATTTGGAATCGAGAGAACTGGTGGCCTCATCAAAGATGAGAATTTTAGGGTTTTTTAAAATGGCTCGGGCAATGGCTACCCGCTGTTTCTCGCCGCCTGAAAGTTTGAGTCCTCGCTCGCCCACCACCGTTTGATAGCCATCGGGGAGTGACAGGATAAAGTCATGGATGTTGGCCATTTCTGCGGCCTTGTAGATCTCCTCATCCGAGGCATCAACTCGGCCATAACGAATATTGTAGGCAACCGTATCGTTAAACAGCACAGTATCCTGAGGCACAAT
>JAOTST010000263.1 GCA_029864785.1 Chromatiales bacterium
CTAGAAACCCTGTTGCCCCAGTCACTGCAATCTTTCTTTTTTCCGTCATCTTATTCCTCAAATATCAGTTTTATCAACAACAGTTGATGCATCGTTTTGCCTTAATAGATGATAATAACTATCCTTCAAAGACTTCACATTCTCATCCTTTTCATGCTCACTCCAGCTCAAATATTGCCCAATAAAATCAGAGCAAAATCCGATCGTTTCTTCAGAGGGAATAGCAAGCGCCCCAATGCCAACGCGCCGCAATAACACATCAGAGAGTGTAACTGCCATTTCATGCTGAATTGAAAATAGCAGTTCAGCACACACCAGCGAGCTGGTTCCTGGTACCAAACGAGCAAGGTCACGAGAGTCATCGATATAAGACATAATCACATCAACATTTGTACCGTAATCATCTATAAGTCGAGAAATTAGGTCAGCCGACAATATATGGCCATATTCCTCCAGCTTAAGCTTATAGTAATCATCAACGCCCCCCAGATTGCCGCCATAAAAAGAATCAACATCAGTAGTGGAGCTAGAGACTTCTTTACCATTAAAACGTAAAACGCTATCAACCGTTAAAGCAGCCACGTCCCTGGCTGTTGTCAGCTTCACACCTTGAACTAGAAAGAGCCCTCTCACTCCCCCCGCACTTCCAATATCAGTAATAACTGGCCTGGACTTCAACACAGGTTCGCCATCCACTCCATCCATTGAGGTTGCGGGCAATAGACCCGCATGAACATTGATCACATCATCACGCTCAATGACAATATCAGGAGATAGCGCATTTGCCTGCGCCAGACAGACATCAAACTCTTCGTCCGTTGGGTACGTATTATCAGGAGATGGCTCTGATACAGGGAAATACCAAGTACCAATAATGCTTGCTCCCCGCCATGGCGCAATAAACAGCTGGCGACTCCTAGGCTTGCCTGCAATCTGAACATCCACTTTCAATCCAACCGCACAAGGAAACAGTGACTTTTTAACTACAAAATTCACTGCCTTAGCAAATACAGGCTCAGAGCAAGTTTCATTTTTTTCCGAACGCCACTTTACCCATGGGCCAGTACAATCTACAACTGATTTTGCTCGAAACGTATAACGATTTTCACTCAAGTTATCTCGAACAACTATACCAGCCACTCGACCATCAGTTTGTAATAACTGCACAGCAGTAGCATAATTCAACGCCGTTGCCCCCTCGCGAACAGCAGTTAGGATAAATGAGAGTACTAGGCGCTCAGTGTTATGAGCTTGAGCATCATACCAGTACCCCGCCCCCGTACAATCACAGTTACCCAGTGATGGCATATCCTTATGCAAAGCTTGCTTGTCCATTGTCCCGGCAGCGAGTATATGACGAGCGGAATCCACCCCTCTATTTCTATCTAACGATAAAAGATTATACAGCTGAAATGCCGTACTCACTGTAAAGCGGTGTTGAGTGAGGCTATTTCTTGTTGGGATAATGCACTTAATAGGAGAAACCAGGTGTGGTGCGATCCGTAGCAATGCTCGTCTTTCATTAACCGATTCCCGTAGCCGCTTAATGTCCAGGCTTTGTAAATAACGAATGCCACCATGTATGACTTTCAAGCTATTAGCAGACGTCGCACCACCAAAATCACGCTGTTCAACTAAAGCCACAGATAAACCACGTGATATTGCCTCTCGCGCAATGGTCGCCCCATAGATACCACCACCAACGACAACTACGTCATACTGCTGAGACTGGGCCTTGTCAAAATCACGCGTCAACATGCTTTGATGTCGTTAGCTCTAACTGTTCGTACGCCTCATATAAATGCTGCTTGAATGCTTCATAACTGTGCTCTTTTTCGATATGTTGATGAGCAGCCTTACTAAGTCGTACACGAAGTTCATCATCATGAATCAGCTCAAGCATGCCATCTGCGTACGCTTGCTTCTCGGGCGCAGCAAGCATACCAATATCCCCATTCATTACTTGTGTATGCGTTGGCAGATCAGTAGCTAATACCACAGTATTAGAGTGAAGGTAACTATAAACCTTCATTGGTGTATTGATACCGTGGACACGCGGTGATACAAGAATATCAGCCTGCGACATATACGCACCTATATCAGCCACCGGTTTCTTTCCTAAAAAGTGAACAACGCCATCCATTCCAAGAGACCTGCTTATCTTCTCGTACTTCTCTATATCATCATCAGCGCCGCCGATTATGGTAACAATCAACTCAGGCAGCTCCTTATATATTAGATTCACACTATCAAGCAATAAGTCGATCCCCTGATAGGACTCTAGATTACCAATATACATCACTATTTTCTTATCCGTACCAAACTCACCCTTCAGATCAGCAATAGAGCTTGTCACCTCCTCATTCCCGACTAAGGAAACATCTTTCAAAACCACCACAGACTTAGCACCACGAGCACGTGCCTCATCAGCAAGCACATCGCACATTGGCATAACTATCTTAGAAAAACGCATTGGCAAACCTTCGACCCAACGCAAGATATTCTCAAACTTTTTTAGTACACCGAATTTATCCACTAACTGAGTCGTCATCGATGAATCCATATCATAAACGTATGGAATACGACGTATTGGGCAAATAAGCATCGCCATAAAGGCAGATTCTTCAACTGCATGTACGACATCATATTTTTTTATTGCCATTAAATACATAAAACGCCCCATTAGAAGCACATCACATACCAACTTTTTCACAGAAAAACCAGGCTTGATCCCATTAACAGGAAGCCAGGGAGATATCCGTTTGATTTTTAATCCAGAATAGACCTTATCGCTGCCTTCGTGAAAGGTCAGCAAATCAACCTCATCACCGCGCTCACTCAAAGCTCGAAGCAACAAGTCGACAGCAATTGGCGTTCCTCGCTCCTGATAAAAAGGATGAGGGGCTAAAACTAGCACTTTCATATAACCTTCCTGATTAAAACTATACCGCGTTAAAAACTAACGCCCTTTGATAGACGAAAATGATCTCGCTGGATAAATAATTACATGTGCAAACTAAACGCGAAGACTAATTTGATCCTTCAGAAATCCTAAAGATGAGCGTAATCGCCCATAAGCACGCACCTTCGGTTCATCACATAACAAACGCCTTTTCAATTCAGATACAGGATGATTATCGATAATCTCACCATACAGTTTAAAACCAAAGCTCCCCACCCGCTCAACCTCTCGCGCCAGTGGTAAAGAGTCAGAGCCGGGAAGTATAGACATACCTTTCAAGCTACCATCAACAAAATGCCTGGG
>JAOTST010000264.1 GCA_029864785.1 Chromatiales bacterium
AATCACCTGCCGAGCCTCGCCCCCATCGCCACGGCCAACCTGATTGATCAATGGGCGATAGGATATACTGGAGCATTGCAATGACCGCTACGATAACAGTACAAAGCGTACCTTCTAATTAACTATCATATTAATTTATACCGTCCAGTGAAAATTAACGCTAAACAGATAGTAGAGGTAACGATAGAAAATAGATTCTGTGAAGGCGCTCTTAAATCCACCAGTGAACGCGTGGTTATATAAAAAAGGAGAAACAAGTTGTCGATTTCAACTACTGATGAACAGAAGGCTCCCAGCCTGACTAATCAACAAAAAATAGCTGCGGGTGCATTTTTTTTGCTGGCACTATTCATGGCATCAGTAGTGCCCACGATAGAGATCGCCTGGGTTATGGGCATTCTATTATTAACCGTCTACCTCTTTGCTTTCGAAATTGTTGAGGTCGATATTGCGGCTATTTCGATCATGGTTCTGCTTGGTCTGACATCCCTTTTCGCCCCCCTGATGGGACTGGATCAGGGATTGGTTAACACCAAACACCTATTTGATGGTTTCTCTTCCAATGCGGTAATCTCCATTATTGCAGTGATGATTATCGGTGCAGGCCTTGATAAAACCGGTTTAATGAGCAGCGTTGCATCCTTCATCCTCAAAGTCGGTGGCAATACCGAGAAACGGATTATTCCCATCATTTCAGGAACCGTCGGAATTATCTCCTCATTTATGCAAAACGTCGGTGCGGCAGCCCTATTTTTACCGATGGTATCGCGCATATCATCACGCACCAACTTACCCATGTCTCGACTCCTGATGCCCATGGGGTTTTGCGCCATCCTCGGCGGTACCGTAACCATGGTTGGCTCCAGTCCACTCATTCTCCTTAACGACCTCATTATCACCTCCAATAACGCCCTGCCTGAAGCACAACAGATGGAAATATGGTCACTATTTTCTGTCACCCCTATCGGTCTGGCTCTGCTTGCAACAGGTATTGTCTACTTCATGATAGCTGGACGTTTTGTACTCCCTGTACACAAGACCGAAAGAAGTGAGGGGGCGGGTGTCATGGAGTATTTCGATAAAACCTATGGCGTCGACGCCTTTGATGTCTATGAGCTGGTCATCACGGCTGAAAGCCCCGTGGTGGGGCTGAGTGTCGATGAGCTAGAACGCCTCTATCGAATGCGCGTTATCGCCGTAGACAAAGGCGATGGGGTACGCATCGGCAACGAGGCGATCGATCGTACCCTAGGGATCAACGATGGCACTATTCTCGGCGTTCTATCCAGTGAAGATGAGATCACCAATTTTGCGGAAAAGACTCAGGTCTACCTGAAACCCGTTCTCTATGTCTTTGCCGACGCGCTCTCATCAAGCAAGGCCGGAGTCGCTGAAATTGTTATTCCACCCGGTTCAAATCTTGTCGGAAAATCGGCGCGTGATATCTGGTTACGTAAGAGTTACGGTTTCTCGCTACTCGCTATCCACCGTGGCAATAGCATCATTAATTATAAAGAGGGTGGTGTTCGCAACACCCCATTCATGCCAAGCGATACTCTGATGGTACACACCCTCTGGTCTGACTTGACCCGTATCAAAAAAGATCGCAATTTCGTTGTGATCACAACCGAATATCCTCATGAGGAGATACGTCCTAAGAAAGTCCCTCACGCTCTAATCTTCTTTATTATCACTTTGGCGCTGGTTCTCTTCACCGATCTTCGTCTCTCTGTGGCGCTACTCACCGGAGCGGTGGGAATGATTCTCTCACGAGTACTCACCATCGATGAGGCCTATCAGGCCGTCTCTTGGAAAACTGTCTTCCTGTTGGCCTCACTGATCCCTCTGGGGTTAGCCGTGGAGACTACCGGAACGGCCAAATGGATCGCCGAACAGACACTAAATGTCGTTGGTGATATGCCCATCTGGGTCATACAGAGTGCCGTCGCAACACTGGCCACACTATTCACTCTGGTGATGTCAAATGTTGGTGCTACTGTGCTACTTGTGCCATTGGCTGTTAATATAGCGGTTGGTGCCGGCGCAGACCCCGCAGTTTTTGCCCTGACTGTGGCCATCGCCACCTCTAACTCCTTCCTCATCCCAACCCATCAGGTTAATGCCCTGATTATGGGACCGGCAGGATACCGCGTGCCCGATTTTATGCGGGCAGGCAGCATTATGACCCTGTTATTTTTAGTCGTAATGATACTGATGATGAATTTGATCTTTTAGGAAAATAGCAACATGACAACACATGCAATCACAGAAACATTGATCTGGAGCACCCCAATGGCGGTCTCTGCCGTGATCCTTGTAGCCACCTTTATTGGCATATTCACTGAAGGGGTACACGGATTTCACCGCACCAAATTTGCCATGGGAGGCGCAGGACTCATGGTGCTGGTCGGGCAATATTTTGGATTTTACGATCCTAAACTGGCTGTCGAGGCGATCGACTGGAATGTGGTGTTTCTCCTTGGCGGCATGATGACAATCGTCGCCATCATGATCCCAACGGGCGGTTTCCACTCACTCGCCTATCGAATTGCCGATATCAGCCGAGGGCGACAGTTTATGTTATTGGCAATGCTGGGAACTGCGGTAACAGTTATCTCTTTGCTACTCGATAATGTCACTACGGTCATCATCTTTGGGCCACTAATTGTCCTTATCAGTAAAGCGCTTCGCGTCAGCCCTGTACCCTACCTACTCGCTGCTGCCCTGCTATCTGATACAGGAGGTGTTGCAACACTGGTCGGTGATCCACCCAATTTGATGATCGGCTCTGCCGCAGAAATTGACTTCAATACCTTCCTCATCCATATGGGTGGTATCGTATTTGTTGCTTGGATAACCATATTGTTCGCACAGAAGTGGTTGTTTAAAAAGGAGTTGGCTGTAACACCGGAATCACAAGATTTCTCTGGCATGGGCGAGATCAAAGACCCTAAGACCTGGTACTCATCAGTCACCATTTTGGGTGTTATGGTGGTGCTCTTCATCTTCCACCATGCTCTCGGCTGGGAGCCCTGGTTCGTCGCCGCAGTCGGCTTGACTCTACTCCTCTTTGTTGCTCGAAATGTGGAGCTAGACGAGTCATTCGAAAAGGTCGAGATGAGCCTGTTAATGTTCTTTATCTCTCTTTTTATCCTTGTTGGTGGTGTTCAAAACAGCCATTTCCTTGAGTATCTTGGACAATATATACGCCCCTTCGTTGAGTCGGATCTACTAATGGCTGCACTGGTACTCATGTGGGCTTC
>JAOTST010000030.1 GCA_029864785.1 Chromatiales bacterium
TGCTGCAGGTTCAAAACGACTATCCTGTAGATAGTTCGCTGGGGCAACGACTAGACTATCCTCATCATCACCGTTATCGGGTGAGCCATCGAAGCCGATATCTTTACCACTGAGACGCGATTCCATCTCTAGAACCTCTTTGGTACTTACTCCAAGGGTCTCAGCGACGGTATTGACCTCTTCGTGGCTAAACCAACCGAGACGCTTCTTGGAACCACGTAGGTTGAAGAAGAGTTTACGCTGTGCCTTGGTGGTCGCCACCTTGACGATGCGCCAATTTTTGAGGACAAATTCGTGAATCTCGGCCTTGATCCAGTGTACGGCAAAGGAGACGAGGCGGACGTTATAGCTGGTATCGAAGCGTTTGACCGCCTTCATGAGTCCAACATTACCTTCCTGAACCAGGTCGGCATGAGCGAGACCATAACCGCTGTAACCACGGGCAATATGGACGACAAAGCGTAGGTGTGACATGATCAGCTTCTGTGCCGCCTCAATATCATCATCTTCACGAAGACGACGACCGAGTTCACGCTCCTCTTCAGCGGTGAGCATAGGAATGCGGTTTACCGCAGAGGTGTACGTCTCAATGCTGCCGATTGAACTATTCATATAGAGCGCAATGGCTTGCGACTCAAAATTTCCTGCTACTTGTTCCATGATCTTCTCCTGAAACCTCAATATAAATCCATACTAATATACTCAGGATTTATTTGCAAGCCCTATTATACGCCTTTAATTTGCCGAAGTGGAATTTGCGGTGCGTCAATGATTAGCGGTGCAGCCTCTTCAATGGGGATAATATGCTCGTCATCCAGAGCGATATAGATGCGATTCCGGCCATTCTCTTTGGCACCATAAAGCGCCAGATCAGCAAGTTTTATCAGCTCATTGAGGCTTTTTTGAGGATGGTTGGAGGCATCAATGGCTCCTATACTAATCGTTATGGGTATTTTGAATGGGTTGAGGCCTTCAACCATCGCGCGTAATCGTTCTAGTCGGGCAAGGGCCTCTTTTGGCTCATACTTTGGAAATAGTAAGACAAACTCCTCACCACCAAAGCGGATGGGCGTAGCCTCTGGAAACAGGTTTTTAAATAATTTACCCAATCCAACGAGGACGTGATCACCAATAAGGTGGCCTTGTGTATCGTTAATCTGTTTGAAGTGGTCGATATCGATAATAGTGACCCACATCGGTTGATTCTGGGCATCTTGACGTAACTCCTCACCGTTATCCATTAAGAAGCGGCGATTAAACACTCCGGTTAATGTGTCGGTGACCGATATCTTCTCCATATCCTTCGCTTGAGTCTGTAGCGTGTCGTACTGATGTTTGATGAGCAGTAGTGAACGGATACGTGCCATCATGATCTCGTCAACAATGGGTTTGGCGATAAAATCGTTGGCACCGGCATGAAATAGTTCAACCTGGGTATCTGTGTCATCGCTACCGGTAATCATGAGAACCGGTAGCTCTTGTCTTGAGTAGTGCATCCGCGCGCGGATAGCATGCAGTAGATCGCCGCCGGTCATATCAAACTCAAGGTAGAAGTCGCTGACGACAAGGTCAAAATTATTGTCACTCCCCTGACGCATACCATTCAGTAGGTTATAGGCCTCTTCGGCGCTGGTGACGTGGGTCACCTGTAGCCCATTTTTCTCTAGAACAGGAATCGTGAGAGCGGCAGCTGTTTTACTATCTTCGACGTAGAGTAAGTGACCGACTAACCATTGATTGCGTTGGTCAAACTCTGAAATAAATTTGGAAAACGCCGGATACCCCTGAGATTTATCAAAGTAGTCAGTGACCCCAGCAGCATAGCCCTCTTTGAGAAGACGGGTATCTGCATCGCCAGAGATGACGACCACGGGGGTATAGCGATGGGATTTGAATTGACGAATCTGTTGGCAAAGATCAAGGCCATCCATGTCGGGTAGCATGAGTGCGGTGGCGATGAGATCAAAGTGGCTTTCATGAATCAGAGCCAGTGCTTCGGCGCCCGTTTTACAGGTCAAAACCTCAGCATTTTTAATGCCTGTACGCATCATACGGGCAAGCAGTTCACGAGAGACGGCTGAACGATCGACCATAAGAATGCGGTTGGTGATGGAATGGCTCTCTTTATGATTCATCTAACAGGGCTCTATCTCGCGCAGGTGACGACCAACGGCAATCCATGAGCCAAAATAGCCAAGAAAGGAGCCCAATCCAAGGAGGATAACAAGGGTTTGTAGATCGACCCCTTGCAGTTGAAATGAGCTGTGATAGAGGGCGGCTACATCACGTACAGGTTCTGCAAGAAGAGTGAGCGAAAGTTCGAGTAACAACAGGGCTATTAGTCCTCCCAAGAGGCCATACCAAAAGCCGGTATAGAGAAACGGGCGGCGAATAAAGCTATCGGTTGCGCCAATCAGTTTGGTAATCACGATCTCGTCCCGTCGATTTTGTATGGCCAGACGAATGGTATTACCGACCACCAGTAGTACGGCGATAGCGAGTAGACCCGATAGGATTAATACCCCGCGTTCACCGATCGCCATTAGGGCGAATAGCCGTTCTACCCACTCCATATCGAGTTGAGCGATGTCGACCTCACTGCGTTTGCCAAGTCTCTCTACCAGTGCGGCAATCTTTCCGGGCTGTTCTTGATTGTTCTTAGGGGTAATTAATAGTACAGCGGGTAGGGGGTTATGTTCGAGTGCATCGAGTGCCTCACCAAAACCGGAGTGCTGGCTAAACTCAGCAAGCGCACTCTCTTTTGATATGTATTCAACAGAAGCAATTTCCGGCATTTTCCTCAGTTTGGATGCCAGTCCCTGAGCCTCTTTGGAGTTGATTTTCTGGGTCAGAAACAGTGAAATTTGTGTTGCACTATTCCATCCTTGCAGCACCTCCTGACCATTTTTTAGCAGTAGGTTGAGGCCAGCGGGAAGTGATAAGGCGATACCAATCACTGCTGTGGTCATAAAGGTGGAGAACGGACGTGATGAGAGCTGTCCTAGCGTGTAGAAGAAGGTTTGGACATGACGCAGTAAATAGTTGTTGAGCCACCCTTTAATAGAGATGCCTCGACGTGTAGAACGCCTACCCCCTCGCTCGGATGGATTGATCATCATATCCTTGTCGAGATCTCTAACCATTGACTCTATCCACTGCATCAATGGCTCCATGGTGAGCTAGATAGCCCTGTTCCAGCTTGATAATAGGCTTCTCAAGTTCACGGATCAGATCAAGATCATGGCTGGCGATAAGTACGGTTACACCGACGCGATTAAACTCTTCGAACAGATGCATAATCTCTCTGGAGAGATCTGGGTCAAGATTTCCTGTCGGCTCATCGGCAAGTAGTAGAGAGGGTTTGTGAATCACTGCACGTGCGATACCGACCCGCTGCTGTTCTCCTCCGGAGAGGGTAATGGGGTAGACCTTCTCCTTTGAGAGTAACCCTACTTTGTCTAAAGCGGCGCGAACCAGGCGGCCAATCTCCTTACGGCCATGGCCTGCGATAATCAGTGGCAGGGCAACATTGTCGAAGACGGTACGGTCAAAGAGTAGACGATGATCCTGAAATATAATGCCCATATTACGACGAAAATGGGGGATTCCTCCTCGTTTGACCTTACTTAAATTTTGGCCATTGATGACAACTTGTCCGTTGGTAGGACGCTCAATGAGGGCGACCAATTTCATCAGTGTACTTTTTCCTGCACCGGAGTGACCGGTCAAGAAGGCCATATCGCCCACAGGCAGGTGAAGAGATATGCGGCTGAGAGCCTCATGTCCATTGGAGTAACGTTTACTAACTTCGGTAAATCTAATCATTCATTATATGGACTGTTGTAAGCCCTTTTTTAGTTATCATTACTATTGTCAAAGAGTGCTGCTATAAACTCTTTGGCATTGAAATCACGCAGATCATCTATCCCCTCGCCGATCCCAATGAAGCGGATCGGTAGACCCAGGCGCTTGGCAATGGCAAAGATAATACCACCTTTGGCGGTACCGTCGAGTTTGGTGAGTGCGACTCCAGAGACTCCAACGGCTTGATGGAACTGCTCGGCCTGATTGACCGCATTCTGTCCAGTGCCGGAGTCAAGTACCAGTAGCACTTCATGGGGGGCGCTCTCATCGACCTTACCGATCACACGGCGCACCTTTTTGAGCTCTTCCATTAGATTGGACTGGGTATGCAGCCGTCCTGCTGTATCGGCGATAAGAATATCCACATTGCGAGCCTTGGCGGCCGAGACTGCATCGAAGATCACCGAGGCCGAGTCGGCACCACTATGCTGAGCAATTACCGGGATCTGATTGCGCTCACCCCAGACCTGAAGCTGTTCCACAGCGGCCGCACGGAAAGTATCGCCGGCAGCAAGCATCACTTTTTTACCTTCGTTTTGGAATCGTTTGGCGAGCTTCCCGATGGTGGTGGTCTTGCCGGCTCCGTTGATTCCAACAACCAAAATGACGAAGGGAGAACAATTACTATCAATCTGTAATGGTTTATTGACGGGTTCAAGCAGTTGATACATATCCTCATGGAGGGCATCAAGCAGGGCATCGCCATTATTGAGTTGTTTGCGCGATACGCGTTGGGTCAGATCGTTGATGATGTGTTGGGTCGCCTCGACACCAAGATCAGCGACCAGGAGTTGCTCTTCGATCTCTTCGAGCAGGTCATCATCGATCTCTCGCTTGAGTTTAACCAGATCACGTATATCGCTACCGAGGATTGTCTGGGTTCGTGAGAGACCGCGTTTGAGCGAGGCAAATAGACCTTGCTTCGTCGGTTTTTGTACTAAATCTGTCTGCTCGTTACTTTCGAGATGATCTTCTGACGGCTCTGGGGATGAGGGGGGCTCAGAGGACTTATTTTTACCAAAACCAAACATGTCTATGGGAACTTTATGCTCTTAATGAGGTTATTAAGGGGTTGGGTTGTTTATCGGAGTATCCTATCATCTCCGACCCTTGAGGCATATCTGAGGAGATACCGTTTATCATGCAATTTAGGCCGTTTATCGCACTGTTTGTGGTTGTATCTGTTGTTGTTAGTGGGGGCTGTGCTTCGCAAATAGGGCTCTCTGGGAACACGCAGTCATCCAATGTAGAGAAGAGAGATGTTGTTGAGACAACCCTGGCTAATGGCCTGAAGGTGATCGTTAAACCTGATCATCGTGCCCCAGTGGTGGTCTCGCAGATCTGGTACAAGGTGGGCTCCAGTTACGAACATGCAGGAATAACGGGTGCCTCCCATGTCCTTGAGCACATGATGTTTAAAGGAACCCAAAAGCATGGATCGGGTGAATTCTCGCGAATTATTGCGGAGCATGGAGGTAGAGAGAACGCCTTTACCGGACGTGATTACACAGCCTATTTCCAACAGCTTGAGGTGAGTCGTCTACCGATCAGTTTTGAGCTTGAGGCGGATCGCATGCGTAATCTCACCTTGCCGAAAGCGGAGTTTTTGAAGGAGGTTCAGGTGGTGATGGAGGAGCGGCGTATGCGCACCGAAGATAGTCCATCGGCGCTCACTTATGAACAGTTTATGGCGACCGCATTTCAGGCGAGTGCCTATCACAATCCTGTTATTGGTTGGATGAATGACCTGGAGAATCTGACGGTTGATGATCTCGCCAAGTGGTATCGTCTCTGGTATGCCCCTAACAATGCAACGCTGGTCGTCGTTGGCGATGTCGATCCACAAGCGGTCATTGCGATGGCTAAACAATATTTTGGTGCGATTAAGCCGAGTGAGATGCGTATACAAAAGCCACGCGTTGAACCGCCACAGAGGGGAGAGCGCCGTATCAAAGTTGCTGTTCCCGCTAAACTACCTGTTGTCATCATGGGTTATAAAACACCGGTTCTGCATACAGTCGATAAACCATGGAAGGCCTACGCTCTGGAGATGCTTGCGCATGTCCTTGACGGCGGTGACTCCTCACGTTTAAGTCGCGATCTGATTCGTGGTAAAGAGATTGCGGCGTCTGTGGGGGCAGGTTATGACTTGATTGCGAAAAACAGTAGCCTATTTACCCTGGAAGGGGTTCCAACCAATGGTGATGGACTGGATAAAATTGAAAAGGCATTACGCCAACAGATCACTACAGTAAAGAGTACGTTGGTCAGTAGCGATGAGCTGAAACGGGTCAAGGCTCAGGTGACGGCTGCCAAGGTTTATGAGCGTGACTCGATCTTCTATCAGGCCATGCAAATTGGACAGTTAGAGACAGTGGGAATCGATTGGCATGAAGGTGAAAAATATGTTGAAGAGATCTCCAAGGTAACACCTGAACAGATTCGTTCGGTGGCACGCGAATTTCTTACCGATGATCGGTTGACGGTGGCTCGACTAACACCACAGAAAAAACAGAGGGGAGTTCAAAATGAGACTAACTAAACTCTTTTTTATGTTCGTTGTTTTACTGACTCCAATGTTAGTGAGCGCGACCCCCAATATTGAGCAGTGGCAAACCCAACAAGGAACGCAGGTTTACTTTGTTAACGCACCAGAGCTGCCTATGGTTGATATCCAGATTGCTTTTGATGCTGGAAGTGCTCGCGATGGAAGTCGTTCGGGAATTGCATTATTTGCCAACAGTATGTTGGAAGAGGGGGCGGGTGAACTCAATGTGGAACAGATTACCTCTGGATTTGATGATTTGGGAGCACGTTTTTCAAGTTCATCGGCGACGGATATGGCGACCCTTTCGCTCAGAAGCTTGACGCAGAAGGACCTACTTAAACCTGCTCTGGAACTCTTCTCCACTGTTGTTGGCAAGGCAACTTTTCCTAAGGCTGCGGTTGAACGAGTACGAGAACAGATGCAGGTCTCTTTGGAGAGCCAGAAACAGAAGCCGGGGAGTATCGGTAGTAAGGTGTTCTATGCATCACTTTATGGAAAACATCCCTATGCGGGCCCCAGTGGGGGCACCAAAGAGAGTATTAAAGGGATAACCCGCGAAGCGCTGCGTCATTTCTACCGACAGTATTATGTCAGTAGTAATGCAATGGTGGTAATTGTTGGTGCGATTGATCGTCAGCAGGCTGAACGGATTGCTGAAGAGGTCACTCGTCATCTGCCGAAGGGATCTAAGCCTCCAAAATTGCCTGTTCCCGTAGAGTCGGCTGCAAAAGAGCAGCGCATTGAACACGACTCATCGCAGACTCATATCCTGCTGGGACAGTTGGGATATCGTCGCGGTGATCGTGATAAGTTTGCACTCTATCTTGGAAATTATATTCTTGGTGGCGGCGGATTTGTTTCACGGTTGACCGAAGAGATTCGTGAGAAGCGAGGTCTCTCCTATAGTGTCTATAGCTATTTTAATCCGATGCGAGAATTGGGCACCTTTGTGTTAGGTCTTCAGACCAAAAATGCCAAAGCGGACGAATCACTCAAAGTGATGCGCGAAACATTGAGCCATTTTCTTAAAGAGGGTCCTACGGAGAAGGAATTGATAGCTGCCAAGAAAAATATCACTGGAGGATTTCCACTCAAAATTGATTCCAATAGTGACTTGATGGGATATGTATTAGTGATCGGTTTTTATAACTTCCCTCTCGACTATTTGAAGACCTTTAACGATAAAATTAATGCTATCACGTTAGCGGATATTCGTGATGCCTTTAAACGACGTGTTGACCCGGCAAAGATGCACTTGGTGATGGTGGGCGGAAAGGCTTCGTGAAGCGGGCAGCCGTTAAACTTAAAGGCTCATCGGGAAATAACCAGTTTCGAATTATCGGTGGAGAGTGGCGTGGTCGTAAGTTTAAGTTCCCAGATATAGAGGCGATTCGTCCGACTCCAGATCGTGTACGGGAGACGCTCTTTAACTGGTTGCAGCCCCATATTCTTGGGGCTAAATGTCTGGATCTGTTTTCTGGAAGTGGAGCCGTGGGATTAGAGGCGCTCTCACGGGGGGCGGCCAGAGTTACCTTTGTCGAGCAGGATCGTAATGCAGTAACAGCGATTAAATCACATCTGCAACTTTTAAAGGGGAACGGGGAGGTTTGTCAGCGAGAGGCTTTGAGCTATCTTGAAGGGGGAGCTGAATCGACCCCGTTCGATCTTATCTTTTTAGATCCTCCATTTGGTAAAGGGCTTATTGCTAAGGTGAGCCAATTGCTTGAGGAGAGTCGACTAATCCATGAAAAAACAGTGATCTATCTTGAGTCAGAGCAGCCAATAACCGCTGATGTTCTTCCCTCGGGCTTCTATATCGATCGCGAGAAGCAGGCGGGGCAGGTGTGGTATGGTTTGGCTAAATTTATAGAAACTGAGGCACAGAGCTAGTGGTTACTGCAATCTATCCCGGTACTTTTGATCCCATTACCAATGGTCATACAGACCTAATTGAGCGGGCAACGCATCTTTTTGATAAAACGATTGTCGCTATTGCGGCAAGTTCTAGAAAAGCACCGATGTTTGATCTGGATGAGCGGATCGCCATGGCTCAAGAGGTTCTAGCGGACATGAAAGGAATTGAGGTTGTCGGCTTTGACAATCTGCTGGCAGATTTTGCCCGTCAGCATGGCGTTAATGTCATTCTGCGGGGGTTGCGTGCGGTCTCAGATTTTGAATATGAGTTTCAGCTTGCAGGAATGAATCGTCAGCTCGCTTCGGAGATCGAAACAATCTTTCTGACACCTGCCGAGAAATACACCTTCATCTCTTCGAGCTTGGTCCGAGAGGTCTCTAATTTGGGAGGGGATGTCTCTCAATTTGTCCATCCCATTGTAGATGCTGCACTCAAGCAAAGAATCGGCTAAGATAGCCGCCCTATTTGGTTCGTCCGTCTAACACCTATTCGTTGAGGAGAGTTTTTACATGGCACTGATGATTACCGATGAATGCATCAACTGTGATGTTTGTGAGCCTGAGTGCCCTAATGGTGCGATTACCCAGGGAGATGAAATCTATGAGATCGACCCGGATCTCTGTACTGAGTGTGTCGGTCATTATGATACGCAGCAGTGTGTTGATGTCTGCCCAGTAGATTGTATCCCGCTCGATCCTGAGCATAAGGAGAGTGAGGATCAGTTGCAGGCAAAATATGAGCGCCTGCAAGAGGCCTGATTTTAGACCTCCAAACTAAAAAAGGCTCCTATTGGAGCCTTTTTTGATTATCAGGAGATTATTTTCTGGGATCGCCGTGCATTGTCACACCATTTTTCTCTTTTGAGACAGGAAACCTCTTTTCATTGATTGCCATCTTCTCTCTGGCGGCGGAGAGAAGGTCAACATTTAGCTGATCCGATACGCGGACAAGGTAAATGAATATATCAGCCAATTCCATGCCGACATCGTGCAGCTGTTCATCGTTTAATTGATGACTTTGTTCCTCTGTAAGCCATTGAAAGTGCTCAACTAACTCTGCTGCTTCAGCAATCAATGCCATCGATAGGTTTTTAGGAGAGTGAAATTGCTCCCAATCTCGTTTTTGGGCAAATTGACTCAGTTCTTGACGTATATTTTCGATGGAATCGTTCACGATGTCCCTTTTCGGTAGCTATTGGCTTGCAGGGGACAATAACGTCATGGGTTCTCTGGAATCAAGGCTATTTGTCGAGTAGAAGTGGCAAAGATCCTTGCTTCTATAATAATGAGTATTGGTTCCATAAATAATTCTATGCCTCCAGAGGCAAAATGTGGTGGTTGTGCTGTTGCCTGGACACAAGATATAAGAGACAATCGCCTGTTCAACTTGCCGCCCTGTGAAGCAATGAATAGAGCTCATTTACACCGTTGTTGTGTGAGTGGATGGGTGGATAGCAAGAGGTGATTAAGGTTCTCATTTTTTTGTTTGTATCAATACCTTACAGTCACCGAAACCAATTTTAAATTTTAAGTAACTTTCGAGGAGAGACTTATGGCAAGTCGTAGAGATTTAGCAAACGCAGTTCGTGCCCTGAGCATGGATGCCGTGCAAAAGGCCAACTCTGGCCATCCAGGCGCACCGATGGGTATAGCGGATATCGCCGAGGTTCTGTGGAATGACCACATGACCCACAACCCAACCAATCCTAACTGGAGCAATCGTGACCGCTTCATTCTTTCGAATGGTCACGGCTCAATGCTGATCTATTCACTGCTTCACCTGACAGGTTACGACCTTTCTATCGAAGATCTGAAGCAGTTCCGTCAACTCCACTCTAAGACTC
>JAOTST010000265.1 GCA_029864785.1 Chromatiales bacterium
ATTTCTCCCTGAGGGCGAGGTGCATGAGTATCAGATGATTGAAAGTGGAACGGTTAAGCGCGGTGGTTGCATGGTTGAGGCCGACAATTCGCGGGTTGATGCGACGCTTGAAAAACAGATTAATAGTGTGATCTCGATGCTTTTCGGCGAAGAGCGCCAGCAAGAATTTGATGAATTATAGGGTGGGTTGAACAGTGGATAGTGATCAGAGCCGCCTTAAGCGGATTAATCACCGCCTGACGGCGGCACAGGGTCGAAGTGGCACAGTCATTCCATTTCAGGTCGAAGGGCGTCTTGTACGCATGGTTGGTCTGACACTCGAGGCGTCGGGTATTCAGGCTCCTATCGGTACACGATGCCTCATTGAGAGTCCAAATACCCCATCAATAGAGGCAGAGGTTGTTGGGTTTTCTGGTGAGCGCGTCTTTTTGATGCCTACCGGTACAACACAGGGAATTAGCCCAGAATCACGGGTCATTCCTACGGGGAAAGTCTATCAGGCTCCCGTGGGTGATCACTTGTTGGGGCGTGTGATCGATGGTGCGGGTACACCGCTTGATGGCAAAGGTCCCCTACTTTTTGATGAGGAGCGACCATTGACAGGTAAGATGGTTAATCCGATGGATCGCGCACCCATTGAGCAGCCGCTTGATGTTGGTGTCCGAGCAATCAATACCATGCTCACTGTGGGCAGAGGTCAGCGGATGGGTCTGTTTGCCGGCAGTGGTGTCGGTAAAAGTGTCCTGTTGGGGATGATGACTAAATATACCACTGCCGATATTATCGTTGTGGGGCTGATCGGTGAGCGTGGTCGAGAGGTGAAGGAATTTATCGATCAGATTCTCGGAGCAGAGGGAATGGCGCGTGCTGTCGTGGTTGCGGCACCGGCGGACACCTCGCCGGTTATGCGCCTGCATGGTGCCTCGATGGCCTCGACCATTGCCGAATATTATCGTGATCAGGGCAAGAATGTTCTCCTGCTGATGGATTCGCTCACCCGTTATGCCCAGGCTCAACGGGAGTTGGCGCTGGCGATTGGTGAGCCTCCCGCCACCAAGGGTTATCCTGCGTCGGTTTTTGCCAAAATTCCACAACTGGTTGAACGTGCGGGTAATGGTTCTGAGGGTGGTGGTTCCATTACGGCCTTTTATACGGTGCTTACCGAAGGGGATGACCAGCAAGATCCTATCGCAGATTCTGCTCGTGCAATTCTTGATGGTCATGTCGTTCTTTCTCGTCGCTTAGTTGAGTCAGGGCACTTCCCTGCCATCGATATTGAGGCATCGATTAGTCGAGTCATGCCACAGATTGCCGATCAGGAGCATCAGTTAACGGCTAGACGACTCAAGCGGATCTACTCGACTTACGAAAAGAGTCGTGACTTGATTAGTGTGGGTGCATATAGCAAAGGAACTGACCCCGCTATTGATGAGGCGATCACGATGATCGCACCCATTAATCACTTTTTACAGCAGTCGATGGATCAGAAGGTAACTTTTGAAGAGGGGATGAATACATTTAAGACATTGATGACTCAGACCGATCATCTGCCTGGGGTTATTCCTGCAAATGGACAGGTGGTGCAATAGGTTGTAGACCATGTCGAATAAGTCGAAACGAATGAAATCAATTCTTGAATTGGCACAGCATGATGAGAAGGCTGCGATGGAACTTTTGGGAGAGAGTAGTCGAAATTTAGCTGCCAATATTAAGCAGCTAGAAGATCTAAAAGAGTATCGAGATGAGTATCGACAGCAGATGCTACAGCAGGGTGAGGGTGGTTTTAGCGGGGCGAAAATGCAGCAATTCCAACGTTTTTTGCTGAAGCTTGATGAAGTCATTGTTCATCAAAAAGAGCAAATTGTGGTGAGTGAACAGGTGCGGGAACAGACACAGGAGGCGTGGTTACAGACACGTACTCGTACCCACGCGCTTGATACGGTAACACAGCGTTATCTTGACTCTGAGGCGCAGGAGCAGCAGCGAAAAGAGCAGAAGGAGAATGATGAGATGGCTCAGCAGCGCAGTGAGATGAGAAGGCGGGATATCTAAAGTTGGCATTTGCTTTGCTTTAGTGAGTAATAGGTCATGATGATACAAGCTCAATAGAGATTGTATTAGGAGAAATTGGAGATGGGTATGCAGAGTGCAAATGTTTTGATGGATGCGCCGGTGGTGGCGAGCCAACCACAGAAAATCAATAGTGGTTCTTCAGCTACCGACGGGGGGCTGTTTGATAGCGAGCTCAAGCAGCAGCAACAGCAGATTGCGGGCAAAAAGGACGCGAAAACGGCGTCGATGAATGATAGCGCTAATAGTCCAGAGAGTCGTGATCGTGATAACACATCAAATGGCTCTACAGAGGCGGTTACAGCGCATAGAAAAAGAGATTCGGGTGACTCTGAAAGCGTCTCTAAAGAGCCTGATGATGAGGAATCATCGGATAGTCTAGAGGCAGTAGCCGCAACAGATAGTGATAGCGATGCTGAAGTGCCGGATGGAGATGGCACTGTTGTCGCCTATCAGTCAAACCCCAAAAAGGTAGAGGGTGACTTGGCGGCACTAACCGATTTATCTGAGACCTCTAGTAATCTGGATAATGAAGTTAATCCAGAGCTGCTTTCACAAACCGATTCTGTATTGAACGGCGATAAAAGCGGCAATATTTTGCCGGTTACAGTGTTAGCGAATAGCGAAAAGGCAGCACCTGTCGCAGAGGAGTCACTTGAGAAACCGGTGACTGATGGTGAAGCTCTGCCAGAATCCGCATTAGAGAGTGCTGTTAATGTGGCAAGTGAAAACTTGCCAGAGTCCACATCAGATACTGCCACTAATGCGGTGAGTGAAAACTTACCGGAACCGACCTCAGAAGAGGTCGTTAATATTAAGGGTAAGGGGGATATTGCGCGAAATGTTGAAGTGCCGGAAGAGTTAAAAGAGGGAGCGGCTACCACAGTGGCTCCAACAGTGGATGAGTCGAAACAAGTTGAATCGGCACCACCTGCTGATGTTAGCGATGATTCAACACCATTTGTCACCTCCGCACCATCATCAACTCCTCTATCCAATGGGGAGCGGTTAAATCAAGCTGCCGTGAGCGGCTCATCTGCTGAAGGTGTATCCGCAGCAAGTCTTTTGGCCGGTAATCGCACCGCTGGATTTGGCGGAGGACAGAGCGGGGCATCGCCTAACCATCAGCAGATGAATCATCTCGGTAGCACTCTGGTGTCAGGGGAAGGTGAGGGTGCTGGGCTT
>JAOTST010000266.1 GCA_029864785.1 Chromatiales bacterium
CCTCGTTGATATCTTCAGCGATGGTGTCACGCGCCAGCTCGAAGAGCTGATTACCGCTCATAGTCATGCCAAAGAAGTTGGCAGCCACATCAGGCAACTGGTGCGCCTCATCAAAGATAAAGCTGTCGGCAGCCGGTAGCAGCTCTCCCACCCCCTCTTCACGTAGGGAGAGATCGGCAAAGAAGAGGTGGTGATTAACCACCACCAACTCCGCCTCCTGTGCCCTGCGCCGGGCATGATTGAGATAACAGTCGGAGAGATATTCACAATCACCACCGAGACAGTTATCGGCAGTGGATGTCACCTTTGACCAGACCATAGAGGATTCTGAGACCTGATGACATTCACCAATATCCCCTGTCTGGGTCGATCCCGACCATTGGCGGATCTCCTGAATCTCATGTGATTCGCTGCGGGTACTGAAGCGTCCATCGCCCATTGCCAACTCAAGACGGTGGGGACAGAGATAGTTGGCGCGTCCTTTGAGTAGAGCCACCTCAATAGGGACACCGAGCGCCTTTTTCACCAGCGGCAGATCTTTATGAAAGAGTTGATCCTGTAGATTTTTAGTGCCTGTCGAGACGATGATCTTCTGCCCAGAGAGCAGTGCCGGAACCAGATAGGCGAAGGTTTTTCCGGTGCCCGTGCCCGCTTCGGCGACCAATACCTTGCCCCCCGCCAGCGCTTTAGAAACCGAGGAGGCCATCGCTATCTGAGCCTCTCGCGGGGTGTAACCGTCAATCAGGCGCGCAAATGAGCCTGAAGCTCCAAATATCTCTTCTATTTCCATTAATGTGTTTAGGTAGAGGGTGCCAAAGTTCTGTCGTTAAAGAGAGTACTTTAACCGATTTAACGCCAACCCCGTACCACGAAATTAGTTGGCACTATTTTCCCAGAGCTCTTCTTCAATCAGACCCTCAGCGTCACTCCACACGAGCCTGGAGATATTTTTAAAGCGGGCAATCGACATCGCTCCACGATTACTACGATTACTCTTCAAGCTCTCATCAAGGGCACCTTCAAGCTCATCACGGGACGCCTCATAGATAGAGATAGGTTGATAGTTATCATCGAGCAGCACCAGTAGAACCGCATCCCACTCTTTATCAATCTTAAGCTGCCCCAGGCGTTGCCCACCTTTCTTTTCATCAAAGATCGCGCGCCCTTTAATTTGATAGCGTAAGCCTTCACGCTCACCCGTTTTGCCCACAGCATCGTAGCCACCGGGCGGTGGGTTGATAATTTCCAGTTCAAGCAGACGAGCCGCATCGTGGTTGGCAATCTCGGTGGTCACCGGTAGGGGTTTTCCCGTAGCACGGCGATACTCCGCGGCCAGATGGCGCGTCTGCTCTATTAATGTATCGACCTCGTAAATACCCACAACTTTTCCCGTTTACGCTTCTATATCAAATAGTTATCGTCCAATTAGAACAAAACCTGAATCTATTCGCTCTCACTCTAATCAGCTTGAGGTGGTTTCAGATACCATCCAGAGGCATGAACCACTCTTCTTCTCAATCTCATCCAGCTTTTTCTGGTGCAGTTCCAACTCTTCACTGGATGCTCGAACGACCTTAAGCGCAGGACGATCGCCTGTAATGCGTTCAATTTTAACAGAACCTCCCTCCTCTGTTGCCTCATTTCCAAGCGAGAGTGCCGTCTGCCCCCCAGTCATCACCAGATAGAGGTCGGCAAGGATTTCGGCATCAAGTAGTGCGCCGTGAAGGTCACGGTGGCTATTGTTGATACCGTAACGACCACAGAGGGCATCGAGGTTGTTTTTCTTACCCGGATGCGCCTTACGTGCCATCACCAAGGTATCAATCACCCCACAGTGCTCCGCAATGGTGCCCAGACTATTACCGATCAGATTTAGTTCATGGTTGAGAAAACCGACATCAAACGGGGCATTATGGATAATCAGTTCAGCGCCACGGATGTAGTCCATAAAGGTTCCCACTACATCGCTAAAACGGGGCTTATCGACCAGAAATTTATCGGTAATACCGTGAACCTCGGCGGCACCTGCATCAATATCACGATCAGGCTGTAGATACTGGTGATAGTTATTTCCGGTCAGCCGGCGGTTGATCACTTCGACACAGCCGATCTCAATAATGCGATGTCCTTCGCGCGGTTCGAGACCTGTGGTTTCGGTGTCGAGTACGATTTGGCGGGTATATTTACTCATGGACGTAAATCATCAACCCCACGGTTAGCAAGCTGATCAGCACGCTCATTTCCCGGAACACCCGAATGCCCTTTGACCCACTGCCACTCAATTTTATGGCGCTTTACCGCTGCATCAAGTCTTTTCCAGAGGTCGACATTCTTGACTGCCCCCTTGTTGGCGGTCTTCCAGCCACGCTTTTTCCACCCATCGATCCACTCTGTCATCCCTTGTAACACATACTTGGAGTCGGTCATTAGCTTCACATCACACTCGCGCGAAAGCCCCTCAAGCGCCTCAATCACTGCGGTGAGCTCCATACGATTATTGGTGGTCTCTGAGTCGCCACCGAACAACTCTTTTTCATGCCCCTTATAGAACATAACCGCGCCCCAACCGCCCGGACCAGGGTTGCCCTTACAGGCGCCATCGGTATAGATTTCTACGTGCTCCACTCTCTATCCTCTTCTCGATTATTCTCGTCGAACGGCTGAACCATTCAGTCCCAATCCGACTAATCGCTTACGATTACCCCAGGCCGGTTTGATGGGTGTTAGGGTAGAGACACGCTTGCGCACAAGCAAGCAATATCCGCCTCCAAGACGAGGAAAATAGCGTTTAAATAACAACTCTATCCGCTCTGAAATTAGCGGACGGTGAAATGGCAGCTGAAACAGATGACAGAGGCGCTGTAATCGCTCAAATCCCAAAAGAGCGAGCCAGTCATCCACCCTGTTCGCTGAGAAAAATCGAGCCGACCACGGCAGTTCGCCGCTATTTCTGGAGATCCACCGCCTTGCCCCCCATAAGCTCCATGGATTAAAACCCAAAATGAGCAGGTGTCCTTCAGGAATCAATACCCTTTCAACCTCTCGCAAGAGTTGATGCGGATCGTCTGAGAGTTCAATAGCGTGGGGAAGAATCACCAGGTCGATCGAGTCAGAAGCGATGGGCAGATGCTCAGGAAGCGCCGTTAGCCCACCCCCTTCACCGAGGATAATTCGCTGTTTAATTGGGGAGAAAGCGAGGCTATCGATGAATGGAGAACCACCAATCTGCAACAGGTTATAACCAAAGATCTGC
>JAOTST010000268.1 GCA_029864785.1 Chromatiales bacterium
TTTGGACATGCGGAAAACATTGTCACAGTCTGTTTGTGTCGCTTCTCGAATTGTTATTTCATTTCCCATTTTTTATCCATGCACAACGTCCCAAGTGACCCGACTCGGGATTAAGTGTCGACCGGATCGCCCGGCAGGCTCTGCCCTGTTATAGCTTCTTTTTGAATCCTTTATTCTTCTCCGGATCAAATCCCAGTGATTCATAAAACTGACATGCATCATGACGATTGGTTTCCGTCACCAAAATGATGTGGCAGCAATCACGCTCTTTTGCTTTTTGCTCTATTGAATTCATCAAAAGGGACCCGATGCCTTTCCGCCGTGTATTCTTATCAACAACCAAATCCTCAACGACCATGAATGGCTTACATTCCCCATAAAGCTCATGGCATATAATTCCCATTACCGAACCGACAAGTTGGTCGTCACAATGGGCTGCCAAAAATATATAATCAGGGTTGTTTTTAAGTTTCGAGAATGTGGACTTCATTTTATCCACAGATGATTCTTCTCCCCAGAAACCTTTGTAGAGCAATACAAGGGCTGGCAGGTCAACTTCTTCAAGGTCGGTAATGTTCATTTTCTATTTCCTGCCACGATTCGCGTCACTCTGAGCAGGCGGAGCCTGAGATAGAGTGAATGCGGTGATTAGGTAATATTCATTTCGGCTTCAAATACAGTTTTAGCTTCTCCGGATATTTTTAATCTGTTGTCTTCCTTTAACTCACATTCAACGATCCCTGTCCGGCTAGATTCCTGAAACCCAACCATGGTTTCTTTATTGAGAATCTTACTCCAGTGTGGAGCAAGGTAACAATGTGCTGAACCTGTAACCGGATCCTCGGGAATTCCAACTGCGGGGGCAAAGAATCTTGAAAGGAAATCGTATCCCGTTCGATCCGATTTACAGGTTATCATGAAGGCTCCTAGATCGACCTGTTTCAGCAACTCAAAATCAGGCTGTAGCTCTCTTAGATCATCAGGACTCTCTATTTGGAGCAAGTATCTTTTTAAGTTCCTTCCCGTATAGACTGGCTCAATCCCAAATGCTTCGTTAAGAGTCTTATTTTGCTCACATTCATCTACAAACAGCTGAGGAAAATCTAACTCAACCTTCCCTCGGTTATAAACAGCTTGCAGAGTTCCTGATCTGGTTTGGAAATCTATCTCTTCCCGAGTGTCAACAGCTCCAGACTCCCAAAGAATATGCGCTGAAGCAATGGTTGCATGACCACAAAGGTCAACTTCTGTTTCCGGTGTAAACCACCTTAAATTTACCCCTGAATCATTTATGAGGACAAATGCAGTTTCTGAGTGCTTCAATTCTCTTGCGATACTCTGTTTGAGAACATCGCTTATATCAACATTGTTCAGGACGACAACTCCAGCAGGATTCCCCTTAAACAAGGCGTCGGTGAAAGCATCAATATGGTATATTTTCATGTTTATTTTCTATAGCGAACGTTAAGCGTCACTTTGAGCGGGCGGAGTCCGCGATAGAGTGAAAGCGGTGGTTCGCTCTTTTATTTCAGTTCACTTATTGGAATGGATGCCAGCTCTCCTTTTTCGACCAAGGACATGACTTCCTTAAAACATTGATTCAGCTGTTTTGCTCGTTTCCGGCTAATCTCTGGCTCATGTGGATTAACCCACTCGCCTTCGACTAACTTTAGTCGCTTAGACCTTCCTCCAAATACAGTCCCATCCATTTTCTTTCCTGTTAGCTTGAATACAAGGTAAGTAGTCCCATCAACCTTGCATAGAGCCACGGCATCCAATTCATTGTACATCGCTTTGTTTCCCCATGTATCAGGATTTTCAATACATGCCTGCTTTGTACGAATCATTGCTTTTT
The DNA here is from genome assembly GCA_029864785.1 of Chromatiales bacterium. Taxonomy (GTDB): domain Bacteria; phylum Pseudomonadota; class Gammaproteobacteria; order Thiohalomonadales; family Thiohalomonadaceae; genus JAOTST01. Next base: position 1,856 of record JAOTST010000268.1, read on the forward strand.
CAATGCCATCATATCTTGCTTGCGACCAATCTCCTTCTCCATATTGTGTCCACTCATCTTTGGGAATGCTAAGTGCGTACGCATTTAGAGTAAAAAGCAATGGTCTAAACCAAGGATATGCATCCAAATCATCACGTGGTTCATAAAGGGGCTTGATTATCAAGGGTTCATTCAGCTTGTACATTGAAACGGTTATTTCATCTCCATCAGTCGTAAGTTTGACTTCTTGTGGGAGATCAGTCGCATAGCTTGTGGCGACTGTTAGGCAAAGGATTGCCATTAGAGTTTTCTTCAGCATTTTCTTTCTCTTCTTTTGCATAGCGAACGTTAAGCGTCACTTTGAGCGGCTTGCGCATCAACCGGACCTCCAGGCGAGGTCGCGATAGAGTGAAAGCGTTGGTTCGCAATTATTCATCATCTTTCTTTATACGCAGAACCAACCCAACTTCTCCTTTTTGGATGGTATTCCAATCCGCAGAATGATTGTACGTATCATAAGTGAAGTTTTCAGTTCGCCCTTTTATAAGGACATCGCCCACATTGATATTTTCCCCAGAGAGCCTAGTGTTTATGTTCTCTAGGTTTAATGATCGCATTGTGCTAATTCCGGAATTAAAAGTGCCTTTCTCATAGATTATAGATAAATCCATCATTTCGGAATCAGATCGCTTATTCCTCACAAAAGCTTTAATCGATTTTCCCATGTTCGTTGCGGACCATGCTCCTGATTTTTTAATAATGTTTCCTTCAGTATCCTGAATCACAAACTGAAGTGAATCGTAACTGTTTGTACTTGGATCGAAATTTCCAGGAAGAGATACGTTCCACCAGTTGATACCTAAGACTTTGAGAAGCTCAGGCATTGATGGTTCATTCGATGGTTGCTGATTGGTTTTAGAACACCCACAAATAATGAATGCCAAACAAAACACTGTGTATGTGATGACCTTTGTAATTTTCATTTTTCTCCTGCGAACGTCCCCGAGGAGCGGCGGGCGACTAGCCCGTCGGTTCACTTGGCTGGTTCGCTTTTAGTCTTCTACTTTTCTTTTTAAATAATGAATTGCTGCATTTGGTATTTTGGAAAGTGATCCTTCTGATACTCGAAGTACGCTAACAAGCTCCCACCCTTGATTACCCAAATCGTTCAATTCGTCATTAAGTTTATCCACTGTAAAATAATCGATTTTCCTTTCGAGTATGCCAGTAAATTGAATGGGAATGATGACGGTTTTATATTCGTATTTCATAAGGTCATTTTTTCTAAGCGAACGTTAAGCGTCACTTTGAGCGGGCGGAGTCCGCGATAGAGTGAAAGCGCTGGTTCTGTCCTGATTTTTTATATTCACCGACAAAGGAAAGAATAAATTTTACTGCGAACAAAACGAGTGTTAGC
>JAOTST010000267.1 GCA_029864785.1 Chromatiales bacterium
CGTCTGGTTAAGAGGCTACTTGCTGAAAAGTCGGGTGAGCCTAAAAAGAAGGCTCATACCGATCCCGATGTGATCAAGCTGGAGCAGCGTCTGGGTGAAAAATTGGGTGCCAAGGTTTTGATTCAATACGGTGCCAAGGGAAAGGGCAAGATGGTGATCCAGTACAACAGCCTTGATGAGCTGGATGGCATTATCGAGCATATCAAATAGTAACCACCTGATTTAGTGCGACAAATATCATTATAAATATATAAAAACACTTATATAACAAAATTTTATCCAGCCATCATTGACCCCCTAAGGTAGAGTATATATACTTCGCGCCGCTGGTAAATTGCCTTGGCAGTTAAGCTTTCAATTTTGAAAAAATGATGATGAACTCAGACCCTGAACAGATGATGAGCGCGTCCCCCATTTTATGGAAGCAGCTGCGGTACCAGCTAGTTTCGCTGTTTGGAATGACGCTCCTGTTTGCACTATATAATGGGATTGATGGCTTCCTTGCAGCACTCTATGGCGGTGTGATGGTTATGATCAATACACTGCTGCTGTTGTGGCACTCGGCACGCGCCGAGCGGTTGGAGCAGCAAAGCGCAGGGCAAAATTTTAGGATCATCGTTCGCTGTGCAGTTGAGCGATTGGTTATTACGGTAGCGCTGTTTGCCTTAGGGCTGGGGCGTTTAGGCTTAGAGCCTCTGCCTCTAATATGCGGTTTTGCCGCTGGGCAGCTACTCTTCATTATTGGTGGCATGAGAAGTAACAGATAGCGATATGGCAGGCGAAATTCACAGTTCAACCGACTATATTAAGCACCACCTTCAGAATTTGACCTGGGGTCAACATTCGGATGGCTCGTGGGGGCTTGCTCACACTGCGCAAGAGGCCAAAGAGATGGGCTTCTGGGCATTTAATCTCGACACCCTCGGGTTTTCACTCCTATTGGGCGTTGTCTTCTTTTTCCTGTTCTACCGTGTTGCTAAGAAGGCGACCACTGGTGTCCCTTCAGGCGCACAGAACTTTGTTGAGATGATTGTCGACTTTATCGATGATAGTGTACGCGGCTCTTTCTCGGCCAAAAGTGATTTGGTGGCTCCACTAGCGCTGACCATCTTTGCCTGGATCTTCCTGATGAACCTAATGGATCTGGTGCCAGTCGACTGGATCCCTGGTCTGGCGGGTATGGTTGGTTTGCCATTTCTCAAGGTGGTTCCTACCACCGATCCTAATGCCACCTTCGGTATGGCGATTGCGGTCTTTGCACTAGTGCTCTTCTACAGCATCAAAATTAAAGGCATCGGCGGGTTTGCTGGCGAGCTGACCCTGCAGCCCTTCGGCAAATGGGCACTACCGATTAACCTCTTCCTTGAGGGTGTGACACTGATTTCTAAGCCGATTTCACTGGCGTTACGACTCTTTGGAAATATGTATGCCGGCGAGATGATCTTCATCTTGATCGCCATTATGTATGGTTCAGGTATGATGATGGCCTCATTTGCGGGAATTCTGCAGCTGGGATGGGCAATCTTCCATATCCTTATTATTACCCTACAGGCCTTTATCTTTATGACGCTGACTATCGTCTATTTAGATATGGCACATCAAGATCACTAAATTATTTTTTAACTTTATAGAAACTTAGGAAACGACAATGGAACAAGCACTATTGTATATCGCAGGCGCATTAATGATGGGTCTTGGAGCTCTTGGAGCTGCTGTAGGGATTGGTATCCTCGGAGGCCGCTTTCTCGAAGGCGCTGCACGTCAGCCTGAGCTGATCCCTATGCTACGTACCCAGTTCTTCATCGTCATGGGTCTGGTCGACGCGGTTCCCATGATCGCTGTTGGTCTGGCTATGTACGTTCTGTTCGCTGTTGCGGGCTAATCGAGTTTATCGTTGAGTCTGTTGACTCACCATATCAACTGAATACGGGATAGTGGCATGAATATCAATGCAACCTTAATTGGTCAGTCGATCTCATTCTTCCTGTTCGTCTGGTTCTGCATGAAGTTTGTGTGGCCTCCTCTAATGGAAGCCCTCAACGAACGCAAAAAGAACATCGCTGATGGTCTTGCTGCGGCAGATCGCGGTCGTCAGGAGCACGAATTGGCAGAGCGTCACGCCAAAGATGTGCTGCGTGAAGCCAAAGATGAGGCATCAACCATCATCGCACAGGCACAAAAACGTGCCAGTGAGATTGTTGAAGAGTCTAAAAACGAAGCAAAAACTGAAGGTGAGCGTCTGATCACTGCAGCTAGTGCTGAGATTGATCAAGAGATGAATCGCGCCAAAGAGGCACTTCGTGGTCAGGTCGTTTCAATTGCAGTCGCTGGAGCCGCTCGCGTTCTGAAGCAAGAGATTGATGAGAAGGCTCACGATGAGCTACTCGAAGATCTTGTTGCTCAAATTTAAGCGCGGGTTCAGAGACAATGGCTGAAAAAAGAACCGTAGCACGTCCCTATGCTCAAGCCGTTTTTGCGTTGGCTCAGGAGCAAGGCGAACTACAGTCGTGGTCGACTATGATCACCCTTTTGGGTGAGGCGGCTAGTGACCCTCAATTGGCGGCACTGCTGGAAAATCTTGAGCAGGATTCTACAAAGATGGTCGAGCTGCTTCAGTCGATTTGCGGTGATGCGATGGTTGAGTCGGGTGCCAATATGCTCAAGCTATTAGCTGAGAATGGCCGACTACCGCTACTACCTGAAATTGCGGAGCTCTTTGAAGAGGAGCGTGCAGAGGTAGAGAAGAGTGTTCAGGCCAATGTGGTCTCTGCAACAGCTCTAAGCGACGCGCAACAGCAGCAGATTATCGATGCCCTGACAAAGCGCCTTGGCAAAGAGGTGACCTTGAGCAATCAGGTCGATGATTCGCTTATTGGCGGCGCGATCATCTATGCCGGTGATATGGTGATTGACGGCTCTGTCGCCAATCGTCTTGAAAAATTAACCCATTCCCTTGTTCACTAGACTGAACAGTTAAGGATATAAATTATGCAACTTAATCCATCCGAAATCAGTGATCTGATTAAACAAAAAATTGCCGACTTTGATACCACCACCGAGGCGCGTACCGAGGGTAGCGTGGTCTCAGTGACCGACGGTATCTGTAGTATTCATGGCCTCTCTGATGCGATGTCTGGCGAGATGCTTGAGTTCCCCAACAATACCTTTGGTATGGCGCTTAACCTCGAGAAAGACTCGGTGGGCGCGGTCGTTCTGGGTGACTATAAGCACATCAGTGAAGGTGATTCGGT
>JAOTST010000031.1 GCA_029864785.1 Chromatiales bacterium
ACTTTTTTGTGACCCCATCCGATTCGCTAGCAATTATCGCCGCCAATGCTCAACTGATTCCAGGCTACTCAAAGGGTATCAGCGGGATCGCCCGCTCGATGCCAACCAGTAGTGCCGCTGATCGTGTGGCAGAGAAGCTGGGAATCGAGATGCATGAGACCCCGACCGGCTGGAAATTCTTCGGAAACCTGCTCGATGCCGGACGCATCACCTTCTGTGGTGAGGAGAGCTTCGGCACCAGCTCAGACCATGTGCGCGAAAAGGATGGCATATGGGCCGTACTCTGCTGGCTTAATATCCTCGCTGCTAGAAACGAATCGGTGACCCAAATCGTGGAGAACCACTGGCAAGCCTATGGTCGCACCTACTACACCCGCCACGACTATGAAGAGATTGATCTAGAATCGGCTAAAGAATTGATGGCTCACCTTGAATCACAATTTAATGCACTATCGGGGCAGAGTCATTGCGGCTCCATCATTAAAACTGCCGATAACTTCTCCTATACTGATCCTGTCGATAATAGTGTGAGCCACAATCAGGGACTTCGTATCATCTTTGAGAACGGCTCACGCGTCATCTTTAGACTCTCGGGTACAGGCACCGTTGGCGCGACCCTGAGAATCTATATCGAAAAATATGAAGATGCTCTTGATAAGCTTGGAGAGGAGACCCAACTGGCCCTTGATGAACTCATCAACTTTGCCAACAATATTGCAGAGATAAAAGAACAAACCGGCAGGGATGAACCAAGCGTCATTACCTGATCAAGCCTACCTCAAATTGCGAGAGACCCAATAGTGGATCCAGACCTGATTAATCCAAAGCTCACCGACGAGGAGCTTTTTCAAAAGCTCAATGGTGAAACAGCCCAGCTTTCGTGGAAGGAGTTGGAACCCCACTTTGCGCGTGGAGTCGTTATTCGTGTCGCCCCGGAACTTGATCTCATAGAAGTGGCGATGAGTTTTATTCGTGATGAGAGTACAAGATCGAGGCATTAATGAGTGCAGGAAGTGTCGCTGCAGTTAACGATGACGAAGCTATACGTTGGAGTGAAAATAAATCCTCATTTTGGTCCGTGGTCATCGCACCATGGATACTTATTCAAGAGAATAATACAAATTCACTTTAGTTATTGAGGTAGACCACACAGTTCCTACCGCGTGTTTTGGCCTGATAAAGCGCCTTATCCGCTCTAGCGACCAGCTCATCTGGATAGAGATCTTTTGATGGGTTGTCAGTTGAAATACCAACACTGATGGTCAACCCCTTGCTAACCAAGGAGCCTAAATTTTCAATCCCTGAATTCTCAACAATCGCCTGCATCTCGTTTCCAATCAACTGAGCACCTTCACTATCGGTAGAGAGAATCGCAACAAATTCTTCGCCCCCATAACGCGCCAAAATATCACCCGGGCGCTTGAGCACACTGTGAATAAGGGCAGCAACATCGGCCAGACACTGATCACCCATCTGGTGACCATGAGTGTCGTTGTAGTTCTTAAAGTAGTCGATATCAATCATAATAATCGATAACGGCTCTTTTCTGCGCTTGGCTCTGTTCCACTCTATCTTGAATTGCCGTTCAAAGCTGCGACGATTATTGATCCCAGTAAGTGCATCAATATAGGCTAGCTCAGCCTCCCCCTTGCTCCGATTGTAGCGCTCAAAGTAGAGTAAAAAGGTCATGCCAATCACAAAGAGAATTAGATGCATCGCAATCAGAGGATGGAGGCGATTAAGTTCAAGCTCCAGAAATACCTCCGCAGGCACAGTGATACTCAGGCCACCTAAAATATCTCCCTCCATGTACCCCTGTTCCCTGTGGCAGGCCATGCACTCACTACGCACTCGTAACGGTGCCATATAGCGGAAATAGCTTCCTTTACTGTCGGTCACCATTTCTGCAACCGGTTCGCTACTATCTTTCTCAAACCGAGTGAGCACCTTCATCTCCCACTCATCAGCCATGTTCTTAGGACGAATCAGATTTAGACTGGTCAGATGAAATTTTAAATTGGTCTCTGACAAAGCGAGCTCCGCAAGCTGTCGAGTCATATAAGCGGGATTAATCATGGTTAGCTGCTGACCATCCACCGTCTCAATATCCCGGCGAGGAATCTTCAAGTATGGATTAGGTGGTGAGGCTTCGGTAATAGGCACATAGACCCTGCCATGTAGCGCATTCCATTTACGAACCAACTTAATCAGAGAAAATATGGACTCTGCTCGATCAGTAGCAAGCTCCAGCGTCTGCTCTTTGGCAATAAGCATATTAAAAAAAAGTGAGGCTGATATAAGCAGCAACCAAACAAGGAGCAACTTTTTAACTGCGATCAAGTCCGCTTTGATATCTCGCCACACCATTTTATTTAAAAGCCCAATTCCTTTGCTATTCAAAGAGATACAAGGATATTACTGGCTATAGTGCCTCGACACCAGACAAATTATAAAATTATGAAGATATCTAATTCTCTAAATTGTTTGCAGGAAAGAGTGTGCGAGCCATAATAATAGCATCTTCATGCCCATCATCCGTCGGATAGTAGCCATTCCTAATCCCAATCTGATTGAACCCTTCATCCAGATAGAGTGCAATTGCGCCTCTATTAGAGTCGCGAGCTTCAAGAAACATCATCTCAGCACCCTCTTTTTCAGCCACATCAACCAGAAAATGGAGAACTCGTCTTCCAAGACCCCGACGCTGGAATTCAGGTGCTATTGTTAGATTAAGTAGATGTGACTCACCCGCTGCAATCGAGATAATCCCGTAACCGATGATCTGTTTATCTATCCGTACCGTCCGGCAGCGATAGCTTGTTTTCAGACAGTCTCGTAGTATTCCTTCAGTCCAACCGTGCTCATAGGCTCGTTCTTCAATCTCAAAAATAGCCGGAATATCTGTTTCTAACATTGACGAGAGCACCATCTCATCTCGTATTTTAGGGCGACTGTTCAAGGCTACTCAATGCAAGCTTAAGGTCATACCATGATTTTGCCTTCTCCTGTGGAGCACGTATCAGATAGGCCGGGTGGTAAGTCACCACAAGAGGGATCTCTACGCCAGAACCATATTCAAACTGATGGATTTTCTCTCTGAGTTCTCCAACAGCTTCACTCGTGTTAAGTAGAGCCTGTGCGGCAACTTCGCTAACGACCAGTATCATCTTGGGTTGAATTAGCTCAATTTGGCGCTTCAAATAGCTACTACACGCAGTGATCTCGGACGGTTGAGAATCTCGATTATTGGGAGGAGTGCATTTGAGGATATTGGCAATATAGACCTGTGAACGCTTAAGACCTATTGCCAGCAGCATTGCATTAAGTAGTTGCCCAGCCTGTCCAACGAAGGGCTCTCCCTGGCGATCTTCTTCGGTACCGGGTGCATCGCCAACAATCAACCAATCGGCTTGAGGATTTCCAACCCCAAAGATCGTCTGACTACGCTGAGCTGCCCGTTCAGGACAGAGCTGACACTGGCTCACAACTCTCTGCAAACCATCCCAGTCGAGAGCGACCTCTTTGTTATCCGCAACTTCGAGAACTTGAGGGGATTCATCTATCGTATGTGCCGCAATGGGTGGCTGCCGCTCCTCTACAGAAGGGGGAATACTTTGTGCTTCACCTAACTGAGAAGCTACCTCGCTCTGAATCTCATGAAGTTCAGCACTATCATGCCCTTCACGCGAGACCCAAAGCGGGATATCCATCTCCTGCAAATAGTTGAACTGTCTCTCATCCATTAAAGCCGACCCAATAATTAAACGTCACTACCTTGCGGTTTGAAACGGTCTTCCGGCAGCAGCATCTTATTCACCGCATTAATAAAGGCTTTTGCTGAAGCGATCACAATATCGGTATCAGCACCCTGCCCATTCACAATACGCCCAGCCTTTTCCAGACGCACCGTCACTTCACCCTGAGAGTCGGTGCCACTAGTAATGTTATTAACCGAGTAGAGCAGCAGCTCCGTCTCACTCTTAATGATCGAATCAATCGCCCTAAGTGCCGCATCGACTGGGCCACCACCCTCAGCCTCACCCGTACACTCCTTACCATCACAGGTCATCGTAACCACCGCATGGGGAGTCTCACCCGTCTCGGAGCAAACCTTAAGCGAGACCAGCTTGATCTGTTCGTCTACCGCCATCTCATTATTCGCATTGGTCATGAGCGCCTGCAAGTCTTCATCAAAGATCTCGTGTTTCTTATCGGCAAGCTCTTTAAAACGTGTGAACGCCTCATTGAGAGCTTCCTCGGACTCAAACTCAATATCGAGTTCACTCATACGGCTGCGGAATGCATTACGACCCGAGTGCTTACCCATCACCATGCGATTGGCTGACCAACCCACATCTTCGGCTGACATAATCTCATAGGTCTCACGCGCCTTGAGCACACCATCCTGGTGAATGCCTGACTCATGGGCGAAGGCATTAGCCCCAACAATCGCCTTATTGGGCTGCACAGGGAATCCCGTAATGCTAGCAACCAGCCGTGATGCGGGGACAATCTGAGTGGTATCGATATCGGTATAGCAACTAAAGAGATCTTTGCGCGTTTTGACTGCCATCACCACCTCTTCGAGCGCAGCGTTACCGGCACGTTCACCAAGACCATTAATGGTGCACTCAACCTGCCGCGCACCATTGGCAACCGCTGCCAACGAGTTAGCAACCGCCAGACCAAGGTCGTTATGACAGTGCACCGAGAAGATCGCCTTGTCTGAATTGGGCATTTTTTCGCGCAACAGCCTCACGGTCTCACCAAACTGTTCAGGAAGGTTGTAACCAACGGTATCAGGGACATTGAGGGTAGTCGCCCCCGCCTCAATTGCTGCCTCAAAGATACGACAAAGAAAATCGATATCAGAACGCCCTGCATCCTCAGCCGAAAACTCCACATTATCGGTATATTGACGAGCACGTTTGACCGCATAGATTGCCTGCTCCACCACCTGATCGGGAGACATACGCAGCTTCTGCTCCATATGGATTGGAGAGGTAGCGATAAAGGTGTGAATTCTCGAAGAGTTGGCACCCTTGAGTGCCTCACCTGCTCGGTCAATATCTTTATCAAGGGCACGAGCCAGGCCACAGATGGTCGAATCCTTGATGGTATCGGCTACCGCCTTAACCGCTTCAAAATCACCCACCGAAGCGATAGGGAAGCCTGCCTCGATCACATCGACGTGCATCTTCTCTAGCATTTTGGCGATACGCACCTTTTCATCTTTGGTCATCGATGCGCCAGGACTCTGCTCCCCGTCACGCAAGGTGGTATCAAAAACAAATAATTTATCACTCATCATACTGCTCCAGAAATAGCTTATTCCGCTGAATAGCCACTGAAAAAAAATTGTTATATCTGTTCAGAATATTTAGATTTTGTTCTAGTACAAGACATTTTTGAACGGAGAATGTGAGCATATGCTTAATATGTGACCATTCGAGTACGAAAATAACGCAGTAATAGAGCAAAAGATGAATGTGCTGAATAGGTATAAATTGGGTTGGCCGTATGGCCATCAAAGTGTCGAGATGCCCCTTAGGGCAGTCGTAGCAGCAGAGCAGTCGCAAAGGTTTGCGCGCATAGGATAGCGATGTGTGCTGCTTGAGTATTCATGCCCAAACTATACCGTTTTCATTAGCCATTGCCAATATGCTCAACTACTCTTCTCGACGCTTCTCATCACGCCGTCTACGATGGCGTATTAACAGAACAATCGTCAGTACCGGTCCCGAAAGGGCGTAAAGAAGAAAAATTCCCCACAACACTTGCGGGGGATCAATCGAAATTAATACAAAGATCAGCACCATAATCAGCATAGCCACAAAGGGAACTTTGCCCTTCAGATCGAGCGTCTTAAAACTGTAGTAGCGGATATTACTCACCATCAATACACCCGCAAAAACCGTCAGCACTGCCGCACCCCAGCCAAGTATAACTCCGGAGAGTTGATAACTATCACCCACCCAAACTGCGCCCGCAATAATGGCTGCTGCTGCCGGGCTTGCCAGTCCCTGAAAGTAGCGTTTATCGGCCACGGCGACTTGAGTATTAAAACGAGCCAGTCGCAGAGCCGCAGCCGCCACATAGATGAAGGCGGCCAACCAACCGATCTTCCCCATTCCCTGTAGTGTCCATTGAAACATCACCAGAGCCGGTGCCATTCCGAATGAGACCATATCGGCGAGACTATCGTACTCAGCGCCAAACTCACTCTGGGTATTGGTCATTCGGGCTACGCGACCATCAAGACCATCCAATACCATTGCGATAAAGATGGCTATTGCCGCCGCCTCAAAACGATTATCCATCGCAGCAACAATCGCGTAGAAACCGGCAAACAGTCCCGCTGTGGTAAATAGGTTGGGCAGCAGATAGATACCGCGACGACGTTTTATGTTTTTATCCATGGGGATATTTTAGCTTATTATTTGTAGAACTTCTTTCATGAACTACTCCTGCACATCAGACCACAGTAAATGTAACGATGACGCGGTTCATACAACGCCGCTCCAGCGCATCCCTGCGCCCACGGCGTACCTACATCCTGTAGGCAAAAAAAACCGACCACCTTGCGGTGATCGGTCTTTTTCAATAACTAAGAGAGCGACTTAGTTTTTATCTTTATCGACCAGCGCATTTTCAGTGATCCATGGCATCATCTCACGCAGCTTGCCACCGACAACTTCAATCGGATGGGCAGCATTGTTACGACGCCATGCTGTCATCTCTGGGTAGTTAGACATTCCCTCAAGGATAAACTTCTTGGCATACTCACCGTTTTGAATATTGTTCAGCGCCTCTTTCATTGCCCAGCGAGACTCATCATTAATAACCTGAGGACCGGTTACATACTCACCATACTCTGCGTTATTCGAGATAGAGTAGTTCATGTTGGCGATGCCACCTTCATACATCAGATCGACGATCAGCTTAAGCTCGTGCAGACATTCGAAGTAAGCCATCTCTGGGGCATAACCCGCTTCGGTAAGGGTCTCAAAACCAGCCTTAACCAGCTCAACCGCGCCACCACAAAGAACAGCCTGCTCACCAAAGAGGTCGGTCTCGGTCTCGTCTTTAAAGGTAGTTTCGATGATACCTGTACGACCGCCACCAACACCTGATGCATAAGAAAGGGCTACATCTTTCGCCTTTCCAGAAGCATCCTGATGGATAGCGATCAGGTCAGGAATACCACCGCCCTTTACAAACTCGGAACGTACGGTGTGTCCAGGAGCCTTAGGGGCGATCATGATAACGTCGAGGTCTGCACGAGGAACAACCTGGTTATAGTGAATTGCGAAACCGTGAGCAAATGCCAGAGTTGCACCCTGCTTGATGTTAGGCTCGATTTCGTTCTTATAGAGCTGCGACTGAAACTCGTCAGGGGTAAGAATCATCACCAAATCAGCTTCACTAACCGCATCCGCTGTATTTTTAACAGTCAGGCCAGAAGCTTCTGCTTTTGCTGCAGAGGTAGAGCCTTCACGCAGTGCAACGGTGACATCAACACCTGAATCTTTCAGGTTGTTGGCGTGGGCATTCCCCTGTGAACCGTAACCAACGATGGTTACCTTCATCCCTTTGATGATCGAGAGGTCACAATCTTTGTCGTAATAGATGTTCATATTTCCAGTTACCTTAAAGTTAGATTATTTAATCGTTTAAAGAGTTATAGATGAAGACTTTTGGGGCCACGAGAGATGCCACTCACACCCGAACGAACCGTCTCCAGAATTGTGGCGCTACCCAGCGCCTGAATAAATGCATCAAGCTTGTGGCCAGCACCAGTCAGCTCACAGGTATAGGTGGTATCAGTGACATCAATAATGCGTGCCCTGAAGATATCGGCAAGCCGCTTCAATTCATCACGATTGTCCGCACCCTTAGCCTCAATCTTGACCAGTAACATCTCACGCTCAACGTGAGGGGTATCCCCCAGATCGAGCACCTTGACCACATCGATCAACTTGTTGAGCTGTTTGAGGATCTGCTCAACGATCTGATCTGAACCGCGAGTGACCAACGTCATCCGTGAGAGTGATAGGTCTTCGGTAGGTGCCACGGTCAGTGACTCAATATTATAGCCACGAGCCGAGAAGAGACCAGCTACACGCGAAAGTGCCCCTGCCTCATTTTCCATCAGGATAGAGATAATATGTCTCATAACAGCAACATCTCCTCTAGGCCTGCGCCCGCTGGAACCATCGGATAGACGTTCTCCTCTGGGTCGGTAATAAAATTGAGAAAAACAAATCGGTCTTTCTGTTTAAATGCCTCGATCAACGCACTCTCCACATCGGCAGAATTAGTAACTTGAATACCAACATGACCATAAGACTCGGCCAGCTTCACAAAGTCGGGCTGCGCCTCAACATGAACCTGCGAGTAACGCCCCTCATAGAAGAACTCCTGCCACTGACGCACCATGCCGAGATAGCCATTATTAAGGCAGATCAGCTTAATCGGTAGCTGATACTGTAGGCAGGTTGAGAGCTCCTGAATATTCATCTGCACCCCACCATCTCCGGCAATACAGGCGACCTGTGCCTTAGGATGAGCCAACTGCACCCCCATCGCTGCGGGCAGGCCAAAGCCCATCGTGCCAAGACCACCGGAGTTGATCCAACGGCGCGGCTTATCGAATTTATAGAACTGCGCTGCCCACATCTGGTGTTGCCCTACATCGGAGGTCACAAAGGCATTACCTTTAGTCACCTTATAGAGGGTATCAAGAACAAATTGTGGCTTGATCGCACCCGTCTTGGTCTGTTTATATTTGAGGCAATCTTTACTACGCCATTTCTCGATCTGCTCCCACCATTTACCAATCGCTTCACCATCTTGCTCACGTTCGTCGGCCTTAAACAATTTCAGCAATGCCGTTAACACCTGATTAACACCACCTACAATGGGAATATCAACTGAAACATTCTTGGAGATAGAGGCGGGATCAATGTCGATGTGAATAATCTTCGCCTTAGGCGCAAATTTTTCGATATTGCCGGTTACGCGATCATCAAAACGGGCACCGACCGCAATCATCACATCACAGTGAGAGATCGCCATATTGGCCTCATAGGTACCATGCATACCGAGCATACCCAGGCACTGTCGATCCGTCGCAGGGTATCCACCCAACCCCATAGAGGTATTGGTAACGGGAATATTGAGCTGCTTTGCCAAGGCAATCAGCGATTTTGAGGCGTTATCTAGAACAACGCCACCACCGGTATAGAGAATTGGGCGTTTCGCTTTGAGCATCATTGTCGCTGCGCGCTTCATCTGTCCTGTATGCCCTTTACTAACAGGGTTATAGGAACGCATCGAAATCTGTTTCGGATAGACATAATTGCATTTCATCGCAGTAATATCCTTAGGGATATCGACCACAACGGGACCGGGACGACCGGTAGTTGCAATATAAAATGCCTTTTTCAGAGTCTCTGCCAACTCAGCAATATCACGCACCAGAAAATTGTGCTTTGAACAAGGACGAGTAATACCAACAGTATCAACCTCTTGAAACGCATCGTTACCGATCATTGGACTGGGAACCTGTCCGGTAATCACCACCATCGGAATCGAATCCATATAAGCGGTAGCAATACCTGTAACCGCATTGGTCGCTCCCGGACCGGAAGTTACCAGCACCACACCAGGCCTGCCTGTTGAGCGCGCATATCCATCGGCCGCATGGGTTGCCGCCTGCTCATGACGCGTCAAAATGTGTTTAACCTTATCTTGCTGATAGAGGGCATCATAAATATGCAGTACTGCCCCTCCGGGATAACCGAAGAGATACTCTACGTCCTCGTCTGCGAGGAATCGTGCAACAATCTCTGCGCCCGTCAATTCCACAAAAAAGCTCCTAAAAATAGTTTGTTAGACCCGCTCGGTTCGATTGAAATTACAAACCTGAGGTGAACGTGCAAAATTACTAATATTCGACGGATAGGTCAAGATGATTTCTGGCAAATCCACCATTAATTGCTGTTTAGGCTTGAGCTATCGGCTAATATCACCGTAATATCGCCCACACCGTTTAATTCAGGAAGAGTCATGGTCAAACCGTCGTTAATATTTTTACTTCTCTTCACCTTCATGGTGTCCGCTCAGG
>JAOTST010000269.1 GCA_029864785.1 Chromatiales bacterium
CATTAAGTGGCCGATGCGGTTAATCGATTCAACCATTGCCCGATCCACCTTATCGGTCACTATATCCTTTACAAACGATCCATCGATCTTCAGGCAGTCCACGGGAAGATTTTTAAGATAGTTGAAGGAGCTTAGGCCGCTACCGAAGTCATCGAGAGAAAAGGAGCAACCTCTCTTCTTTAGCTCGTCAAAGAAGTTCATGGCATCGCTTAGATTGGTGATGGCCGCCGTCTCAGTGACCTCAAAACAGATGGCATTGGTTGGAAAAATCACACTTTCCAGCTGTTTGACAATAAAATCGAGAAAGTGTGGATCTCCCAATGATTGCCCAGAAAGGTTGATGGAGAGGATGACTGCATCAGCTTGGTTTTGAGCCAGTTCATTTAGCGCCTTAAAGGCTGTTTTGACTACCCATCGATCGATTGTTGGCATCAGGCCATAGCGTTCTGCGGCAGGAATAAACGCCATGGGGGGGATAATTGCTCCTTTCTCGTCACGAAGGCGGATGAGAACCTCATAGTGGGGAGAGCAATGTTCCTCATCGTTTAGAGGACGTATCTCTTGGAGATAGAGGACAAACATCTCCTCTGCCAGTGCTTTGTTGATGCGGTGGATCCAGTTCATCTCACCATGTTGGCGTAGCAAGCTTTCATCATCCTCTTGATAGATGTAGATTTGATTACGTCCACTCTCCTTGGCCATATAGCAGGCTGAATCGGCTGCACGCATCAGCTCTTGGCTGTTTTTAGACTCTTCAGTGATGGGAACCAGGCCAATACTGGCGCCGACATCAAAGGATTTGTTCTCCCAGATAAAACGAAAATCTTTGATTTTTTTGCGTAATATCTCGCCAATTTTGTACGCCTTTTCAAGGGGGCAGTGGGTGAGGATTAGGCCAAACTCATCACCTCCCAATCGGGCTAGCGTGTCACTCTCTCGGCCAGCATTCGCCATAAGCGTTGTCAGCTGTTTGAGCAACTCATCACCGACTTGGTGACCGCAGGTATCGTTAACGACCTTAAACTGATCAAGATCAATGTAGAGCAGGGCGTTGAAGGTTTTATACTCTTTTGAGTCATGGAGTGTTTGAATCAGGCGCCGCTCAAACTCTCCGCGGTTGATCAGGCCAGTGAGATTATCGTGGGTTGCCTGATAGTTGAGTTGACTGTGCATTAAAACCGTTTCGGTAATATCTCGCAGTACGTAGACGAAACCGAGCACTTCATCACCACTTCCTGTCAATTTTCCTGCGGTAATATCGATAATATATTCGGAACCGTCGACGTGGTTAAGCACCCCTTTTTCGTCGATAGTGATCTCTTCGGTGACCTCAAACTGCGCAACGATCAGTTCACTGATAGAATTGATACCACTCTCATCGGCTATAGGGAAGGCGATATCAAAAAGAATGCCTTCAAGATCTTCGCCCTCAAGTACCGAAAGTTGCCGGGCAATGGGGTTGCTGTAGATGATGATTCCGTCTCTATCAACGGTAACAACGCCATCTCCGATCCCCTCAAGGGTGATGGTCGCACGTTGTTTCTCTTCACGAAGGCTCTGTTGTGTTTTGTACAGTTCGGTTAGATCCCTTGAGGTTCCCTCAACACCGGTAATATTTCCTGCCTCATCGTAGATAAAGTGGGCGGAGGTGGTAAACATCAGTTCACGCTGATCTTTATGGCGGAGCACAGTGACATAGTTGGTGACATGTCCATTATTTGAGATCAGCTCATTTAAAAACTCTTCTCGTAATCCTGGATGGACATAATGTTCGGACATCCGTGTCCCCATGATTTCATTAACGGTGTAGCCGGTTAATTGCTCGACAGATTTGGAGATGCGAGTGATGATCCCTGTTGCGTCAGTTTGATAGAAAATATCGGTCATATTATCGAGAATTGACTTGAGTTCTAGCTCTGATGCAATAAGTCGTTTTTCGGCATCGTGTTGATAGGTTTGCAGTTGGGCATACTGCTTGGCAATAACCCCTAGTTCATCATTGGACTGAGTTTGCATACTCTCGGCAAAGAGCTTTTTTCCTAATGTATGGTGTGGGTTGGATAGTGAAATCAGTGGCTGTAGCGATTGATTGAAACTTTTAATAAAGAGGAGGGTTCCAGCAATGGCTAGCACCTCCAATACGACCCACACTACAATGGTTTCACCATCAAAGAAGCCGGTTCGTCCAGAGAAGTAGAGTACGAGTAACGTATCGATCATCAGTGGGATCAATGCGCCGATCATGAATACTTTGGTTTTAATGGTGATGAGAGCTCGTTTAAATGAGAGCATCGGTGCAAGACGGCCAAAACCATCAATGATTAGAAAAAAGATGGGCAGACCAATAATAATAGCTACCGTAGAGGCTAATAGTTGGAGTCGGAACCACACCTCTATGGTAGGAGTGACGTCGGATACTGAACCAAGGCTGATAAAGAACGACAGCGCACCCACAGAACGAGCAATGAGGAAGATAAGCCAGAAGTCGAGGGGAAAGCGGTGGATGAGTTTTTCTGTTTGAGCGCGTGATGTCTCATCGGGCGCATTAATAAAACGGCTAATGGGGCGCGTAAACAGAATATAGAAGTAGCCCACTCCAAAGAGTAGTTGCCCTGCACCATAAAATTGAAACAGGGGGGTCGACATAGCCGCATTGATGTCAACCGAACTGGACAAATCCAGGTAGGAGAGAAAGAAATTTCCCATTGCCGGTGGTAGTACACCGGCAATGAAAATAAGGCTGAGGAGCCTAAATTGGAAATATTTAGCGGTAATTTGACGCATAGGCGTTAGATTACACGTTGGAACTCAAATTCCCAACTTAATTAGATTCTATTTCTATTTCCTATTTTCAGACGGAGTGCGTTTAGTTTGATGAAACCGGCCGCATCGGTCTGGTCGTAGGCTCCGGCATCATCCTCAAAGGTGGCAATTGACTCATCGAATAGTGAGTCTGATTTTGATTTGCGACCCGCCACATAGACATTACCTTTGTAAAGTTTTATGCGTACGGTGCCATTAACATGTCCTTGTGATTTATCAATAGCTGCTTGTAACATTTCACGCTCAGGACTCCACCAGTAGCCGTTGTAGATCAGTTTGGCGTAGCGAGGCATCAACTCATCTTTTAGATGCATCGCTTCGCGGTCAAGGGTGAGTGACTCCATCGCACGATGCGCCTTGAGCATGATGGTTCCCGCAGGGGTCTCGTAGCAACCACGTGATTTCATACC
>JAOTST010000270.1 GCA_029864785.1 Chromatiales bacterium
CCCTGTTACACCACTGTGATGTGTTACGCCATAAGGGGTGCCTCCTGCGCTTGTTTGAACCAGTTCAACCTCACTATAAGGGGTACCTGCAATTACCATGCCGTGATGCAGCAGCGGGATCACCATCGTAAGCAAGGTGGTCTCCTGTCCACCATGAAGGCTTGATGAGGCGGTAAACACTGTGGCAGGCTTGCCGATCATCTCACCTGAGAGCCAGACCGGCACAGAACTGTCGATAAAATATTTGAGTGGTGCAGCCATATTGCCGAAGTGAGTTGGGCTACCTAGCGCTAGACCCGAACACTCACGCAGATCATCAAGGGTTGCATAGGGGGCACCTTCTGTCGGAATGGAGCCTTCGTTGGCTTCACAAACGTTTGATACCTCGGGCACAGTACGAATTCTTGCTTGAACTCCTTCAACTTCCTCAACACCCCGGGCGATAATTTTGGCTAATTCTGAGGTACTGCCATGGCGGCTATAGTAAAGAACAAGAACTTCAATACTCATTAAATCAGCTCCAGGATATTTTCAGGGGGGCGACCAATAACCGCTCGATTACCATCCACCACGATGGGACGCTCAATCAGCTTGGGGTGGTTGACCATAATTTTGATAATCGCATCATCATTCAGTGTCATATTATCCAGACCTTGAGCCATATATTCAGCCTCTTTGTTACGTAGCAGCTCGCGTGGAGCAATTCCGAGGAGCTGGGTGAGCTCTTTTAGTTCGGTGACGGTTGGAGGGGTTTTTAAATATTCGACTATCTCTGGAGATATTCCTTTATCTTCAATAAGTTGCAAGGTTTGGCGCGATTTACTACAGCGCGGGTTATGGTAAATTTTTAACGGCATTTGGCTAAGAACTCCACTATTCCAGATTTTAACTTTAAGTTTATTGTGAGCTTCATCATATAACTGTGTGAATATGCAGGCAAAACCCCCATTTAGGGTTGACAGAAACGCTCTCTCAATGCACTCTATTGGGAAATAAACTATAAATTGCAACAGACAGTTAAATATTAGAGAGAGAAATTTGATGAATATCAAAAAATTATTGCTTCTTTTAATGGTTATGGGATTCGCAGTGGGCTGTTCATCAACCCCTGAAGAAGATACGGGTGAGACTGCAGCAGCACCAACCGCACCTGCCGCTGAAGAAGAGACATGCGATTGTGATGCAGCCGATATGAAGGATGCCCTTGAGCCCGTTGCAGAAGGTGATACCAGCTATATGGTTGAGAGAGGCGACAATTTATGGACTATCTCGGGTAAAGAGAATGTTTATGGCAACCCTTATCAATGGCCACTAATTTATAAGGCAAATCGCGCACAGATTAAGGATGCAGACCTTATCTATCCCGGACAAGACCTCTCGATTGTTCATGGAATGAGTGACGCTGAAATCAACTCAGCGGTTAGTCACGCAAAGAGCCGTGGCGCATGGTCACTGGGTGATGTTGAGGCTACAGACTCGGCCTATTTGAACGAATAGTTCTTACCAAAAAATTGTTCAAGAGAGGGCTCCTTTATGGAGCCTTTTCTGTTTCTATCACCTATAATTCCACCTATTGAGAAACTTATCCCAAGTAGATAGGTCTCTATCGATAGTCGACATATTTTTAATTAGAGGTCTGAATGAAACGCCTTCTTATCCCCCTTTTACTCGCTTACTCCTTCTCACTGGCGGCAGTTGAGCTTCCCTATCAAACACTCAAGGGCGAAGCCAAAAATCTCACAGATCACAGAGGAAAGTGGGTTGTTATCAACTACTGGGCTACCTGGTGCCCACCCTGTCTTGAAGAGATTCCTGAATTAATCCTTTTTCATGAATCACATAAGGATAAGGATGCGATTGTCCTCGGTTTTGATATGGAGCAAGCTTCTCCCGCGAGGCTATCAAAATTTATAGAAGAGAATATGATCAGTTATCCAATCGTACCGAATGCCGAAAGCTCTGATAAAATTGGTGTTGTGCCTGGATTGCCTACTACCTATTTGATTAATCCTGAAGGTGAGGTAGTTGCCAGTCAGGTCGGTACAGTGACCTCTGACATGTTGGAAAGTTATATCAATAAAAACAAATAAAGTATAAGGATAATAATGGTTAAAATAGCTCTTTTCCCTTTAGCTTTCATCCTCTTAGGGCTCTCATCATTACAGGCTGCCGAAACGACGAGGGATCCGAATCAACACTTTTTTCAAGAGAGTTTCTGGGATTTTTCTGAGGAGCTAGAGCAAGCCAAAGAGGAGGGTAAAAAAGGTGTTGTTATCTTTTTTGAACTAACTGAGTGCCCATTCTGCCACTGGATGAAACAGAATGTACTTAATCAGCGCGCGGTTCAGGATTACTACCGTAAAAATTTCAGGGTCTTTCGTCTTGATATAGAGGGCGATATCGAGATGGTCGATTTTCAGGGAAATAATACGACCATGAAGAAATTTGCCAGCCGTAAACATCGTGTTCGAGCAACGCCCGTTATTGGCTTTTTTGATCTTGATGGTAAGATGGTTCAACGATATACGGGAAAAACAGCTGATGCCAAAGAGTTTCTTTGGCTGGCAGAGTTTGTGGTGGAACAGGGCTATAAAAAAACTAAATTCACCCGTTATAAACGAGCACGCAGAAAAACAGAACGCGCTCTAAGATAGGCGCACTATTTCTGATGCGACAAAAAGTTACACTGTTACCTATTTTGTTTGTCGTATATTTATCACCTGCAAGTGCAGAACGTTTGCCGCTTCCTCAGCCGCTTACTTTTACAACTGCTCTTAGCTACGCCAAAGATCAAAGTAGTCCCGAGTTGATGAAGATCCGCTCTAAAGAGAGGGCGCTTATTGCGGATAGCAATCTTCTCCAAGCCAACGACTCCACAACCGTTTTATTGGGCGGACAACTTGAATGGGCCGAGCCTGTAGCTACTCCAGGTAACTGGGTCGATAATCACAAGGTATCTATTACTCTTCGTAAAAATCTCTACGATTTTGGCCGTGCGGGAGAAGAGCGTCTATCCAACACAATTGAGCAAGATGTACTGCAAAGTAATTTGATCTCTGCTTATTGGCAGAGGCGCCAACAGATAATGAATAGTTTTTTTAATGTGCTCTTAGCTGATCGTATTGCTGATAGAAACGATGAAGCGATGGCTGGGGCATACATTCGCTTTGATCGGATCAGTGAGCGCCAAAAACTGGGGCAAGCCTCTGATTTGGAGGTGGTAG
>JAOTST010000271.1 GCA_029864785.1 Chromatiales bacterium
CGAATACATTTTAAAGAGGTCACCGGCAAAGATTGCCGCCTCATCCCCACCGGTTCCGGCACGAACCTCCAAATAGACATTCTTATTATCATTGGGGTCTTTGGGTAGTAGCTGCTTCTGTAACTCCAGCTCCAACTCCACAATTTTAGACTTCGCCTCCGATAGCTCTTCAGCCGCCATCTCGCGCATATCGGCATCATCCTCCTGCAACATCTCGTTGGCGGATTCGATATCTTCCTGCGTGGATTGATAGGCCTCAAAGCAGTCCACCACCGGTTTGAGTTGGACGTACTCCATCGACAGTTCACGAAACCGGTTCTGATCGGCGATGGTATCGGGATCGGCTAGCAGGGCATTAATCTCCTGTAAACGCTCAGCGAGATTTTCCAGTTTAGCCGTTATCGATGGTTTCATTGAGGTGTATCCGATCCCTTCTCAGGTGTTAAGACATTAAGCTGAAACAGCTCACTGGCCGCATCAAGCAGATCCAGACGCCCGTTATACCCCGCCTCGCGCATCTGTTCGCAGGGAGTGTGCAGCATTTTATTAGTCAATTGGCGTGAAAGCTCCTGCACAACCTGTTCAGGGTCTTTACCACTCTGTAGCTGTCGCAGCGCAACCTCTGTGGCCTGATCACGTATCTGTTCACCCGACTCACGGAATGCCCGAATGGCATCGACCGCATCGAGTGAACGCATCCAGCCGAGAAAGTGGGTTACCTGATTATCAATAATCTCTTCGGCTTGCTTGGCAGCTTCCTGACGAGATTTAAGACCCTCATCGATAATCTCTTTGAGATCATCAACGGTGTAGAGATAGACATCTTCAAGATTACCGACCTCAGCCTCAATATCTCGTGGAACCGCGATATCGACCATAAACATCGGCTTGTGCTTACGTACTTTAAGCGCGCTCTCTACCGCCCCCTTACCTAGAATAGGCAGCTGACTGGCAGTGGAAGAGATGACAATATCGGCCTCTGCAAGGTGATCGGGCAGCTCTGAAAGAGAGATGGCATAACCCCCTAGTTCACTTGCCAGCGTATGCGCCTTCTCAACAGTACGATTGGCGATAATCAGACGACCGATACCATTCTCATGTAGATGGCGTGCCACCAGTTCGATCGTCTCACCGGCACCAATCAGCAGAGCGGTGTGTTTCTCCAAGCCACTAAATATCTGTTTTGAAAGTGATACCGCCGCAAAGGCGACCGATACCGGGCTGGCACCAATAGCCGTATCACTGCGCACCTCTTTAGCCACCGAAAAGGTGTGCTGAAACAGGCGGTTGAGTAACGGACCCACCGTTTTGGCATTATTTGCCGCGCTATAGGCCTGCTTCATCTGACCGAGGATCTGCGGCTCGCCCAGAACTAGCGAATCGAGCCCACTGGCCACACGCAATATATGCTGAACCGCATCCCGCTCCGGGTGGGCGTAAAAATAGGGTTCGACCTGATCCCGCGCCAAATTGTGAAAATTGTGAAACCAGCTCAGTACCTGATCGGTATCGTCATCACTCATCCCACAATAGAGTTCGGTACGGTTACAGGTGGATAGAATCGCCGCCTCTGAGACACTGCCCTGCCCGACCAGTTGCTTAAGCCCTTCTGAAAGCCGCTCAGGGCTAAACGCAACCCGCTCACGGATCTCGACCGGGGCAGTTTTGTGATTAATTCCAAAGGCAAAAACAGGCATAAACTATGAAGGGATCCGTAGAGATAAACCGCGAAATTCTGAGCCAGTGGACACTTTTAATCAAGTGCCAATATTAGATTCATCAATGTAACCACATTAATTGCCACACAAAGATGAATATCTCTTAGAAAATAAAGACATTCACCCTCTCACTATATTGGGCTATATTATTGACAGAGGATTGTCAGAAGATGTTTGGGAGAACAGAGTAGGCGTGAAACACGGATAGAGATAGCAGTGGCAACAATTTATAGGCCGGATTAAACCCAGACAGTCCTGTCGCCCACAATTTATATGAAGCTTATGCCCAATCGACTTTTATCCAGCAAATATTTCCATTGTATCCTAGCCCCTCTTCGTGCGCTGGTCTCTATCCACCTGTCCATCATATCAAGCATCCTTCTGGCCCTCTCATCGGCCACCCTATACGCACAGACCAACGAAACTACCTCGCCATCAACCGTTGAATTTACCATTGAAGAACGTGCCTGGCTGGCAAAACACCCGAAGATTGTCATTGGCTCAGGGCTTGAATTCCCCCCCAATGTCATACGTACTAAAGATGGCGATTATGAGGGGATGCTCTTCGACTATATTGCCCTGATCAACCAGCGTTTAGGCATCAATATAGAACTCAAGGTGGGCTCTCATGGTGAGGTAGTTCAGCTGCTAAAAAAGGGGCAGATTGATGGTCTCTCCCCCCTTCAGCCCCTCAAAGAGCGACAACACCTCTTCAACTACTCAAACCCGCTCTACCAGACCTATCGTTATATCTATACTCGCGCTGAAGATACTCAAAAGATACGCCGCCTTGATAACCTTGCCGGAAAACCTGTGGGTTATCTACAGGCCGAGCTGGGCGCGCGGGTTCTACTTCAGAAATATGGCCGCATCAAAAGCCAACCCTATCTCGATATAGAGTCCATGACCAAGGCGCTATTAAGCGGAAAGATTGATGCCATCGTGGCACCGTTCACTATTGGAATGCAGCAACAAACCCAGAGGATAATTGGACTTCAGCATGCTGCCGAGATACCAGAGAGTAAATTCAGTGTGGTATTTGCCTTTAAAAAGGGAGCGACCGAACTCACCACAATTATCAATAAGGGGTTGTTGCTAATTACTCCCGACGAGCAGCAGGCTATTTTTAACCGCTGGATGGGTAGAAACAACCTCTACACCCCGTTAACCATCCCCCAAAAAATTGTGCTCACCAAATCTGAACAAGCCTTTCTTAAGGCGCACCCCACCATCACGCTTGGTAGCGATGGGTCGTGGACTCCCTACGTAATAAAAAATAGCGACGGCTCTATTTCGGGGATTGAGGTCGATTTCATTGACCAGATTAATGCCCTGACCGGCAGTAACATCCAACTTGTGGCGGGAAATTGGCTCGATATCGTCAAACAGGCAGAACGTCGTGAAATTGATGGATTGGCCGTATCGGCATACCATAAAGATCGTGAGCAGCACTTTCTCTTTAGCGATTCACACTACAGTGTTTACAAATATATCTTCAC
>JAOTST010000032.1 GCA_029864785.1 Chromatiales bacterium
TGATAAGCTCCTCGATATCACTATGATCAGATAGTTCCAGTAGGGCTTGAACGGCTGTGAATTCGATGCTCGAATTTTCCGAGATAGTTGGAAATTGATTTGCTCTATCTTGTGCCTCCGAAATTCGTTGAGAGGTGACCGGATGGGTGCGCAAAAATTCTGGATATGCGGAGCTGTAGCGATTTCGTTCCTGTATGAGGGCGAAAAAATGGGCCATTGCTTTAGGGTCAAATTTTGCGAGAGATAGGCGTTCAATCCCCAGCCTGTCGGCCTCTTCTTCGTAACTACGGGTGTAGTTTATTTGCTGCTGCTGTTGTCCGGCAATAGCCGCTGTAACAGCTGCTTCAGCAAGTTGCGGCGCATCTTTTCCAAGCAGAAGGGATGCTAGTAATGCTGCAGTGACGGGCACTTTCATGTTATTCGATTTCTCGATAGAACGACGTAAGTGATCCTGTGTTACATGTGCAATCTCATGCGCGATTACAGAAGCTAACTCACTTTCACTTCGAGCTGCCCGAATCAGACCGCTGTAGACGCCAATATAACCACCAAATGTTGCAAATGCGTTGATATGAGGATTATCGACAACAAAAAACGTAAAGGAGTATGGCGCATAGGAGATGGTTGCAAGGAGACGATGTCCCAAGTTGTTAATATAACTATTAATAACGGGATTACTATTAAGTTGACCGTTTTTTTGCAGTTCCAGATAGAGTGATTCACCCAGCTGATTTTGCTGTTCGCTGTTTAACAGCTTAGTTGTAGAGCTGCTGAGATCAGGCAGCGATGATGTAGATGACGCATTTGCGTAGGGGAGTGCCATCAATAACAGAGAAAATATAAATAGAATGGGCTGCAATGTGCCTCCAAAAGCCAGTGATATCACATTATATAGGTCGTTATGAGACATCTTACACCATGAATCGTTCATTTCTGGCTGGTTGAATCTTCGACAAGAAATAGTGACACATTAGAAAGCCCTAATGTATGGCGCGAGAGAAAGCGCTGTAATGATGAACTCAATCACCGAAATTGAAGTCGCCGAACTTCACGATATGATGGTTGATAATGATGTAGAAAGCCTTATGAAGGTGGCTCAGGAGGGTATTTCTATAGCAAACATCTACCGTGGCATCTTGTTTTTTGCAAATATATGAACTCTCACGAGATAAACGATGATTTTTTATTGTCAAACAAGTACGAAATCTGTCCGGATCTGCTGTTATGTAGCAAATCAAGGGGGCGATAATGTGATTAATCTTAAAGGTGGGATTGTGGTGTGGGTGCCGAGAGGGTACGAGGCAGCCTGATCCTCTATATTTTATTAAAAATAGAGAGAAAAATTGGCCGCAAAAGTTGAGAGTTTCGCCTGAGTGTTCTAAACTCATGGGCTTAGAATTTCACTTGCGTTCAATTACAACATCGCATATAAGATGCAACTAACATTGATTCCGTGGGGTTGAGGAGACTTGG
The DNA here is from genome assembly GCA_029864785.1 of Chromatiales bacterium. Lineage (GTDB taxonomy): Bacteria > Pseudomonadota > Gammaproteobacteria > Thiohalomonadales > Thiohalomonadaceae > JAOTST01. The sequence continues at coordinate 1,474 of JAOTST010000032.1, forward strand.
CCTCTATCCTTTCTGTAAATACAAGACTCTTAATTTAGGAGAGATATAAAATGGCAAATTTTGACCAAGAACTCGACGCTTCAGGACTCAACTGTCCTCTTCCAATTTTGCGGGCCAAAAAAGCAATCAGCAGCCTTTCTGCTGGGCAGGTTCTACGCATCGTTGCGACTGATCCGGGTTCAGTAAAAGATTTTGAAGCTTTTTGTAAGCAAACTGGAAACGAGCTGCTTGAGTCAGGTGAAGAGGGTGGTAAATTCGTCTTCTCTATTAAGAAGTCTTCTTAAAAAACGTAAATAAATAATAATAGACAGGGGAGATACTGATGGCTGATCAAAAAAAATTAGCGATTATCGCAACGAAAGGTACGCTGGATTGGGCGTATCCACCTTTCATTCTGGCCTCTACAGCCGCCGCACTTGGGTATGATGTAGAGATTTTCTTTACCTTCTATGGTCTACAGCTCTTGAAAAAGAAGCTGAAACTCCAGGTAACCTCTTTGGGTAACCCGGGTATGCCAATGCCAATGCCAATGCCTGTTTTGCTTCAGGCACTTCCTGGTATGCAGGCAATGATGACGACCATGATGAAGGCCAAGATGAAGTCTAAAGGTGTTGCTGGACTAGAAGAGTTGCGCGAACTTTGTCAGGAAGCCGAAGTTAGATTTGTTGCATGCCAGATGACTGTGGATCTGTTCGACATGAACCCCAATGATTTCATTGAGGGTGTTGAATTTGGTGGCGCAGCAATGATGTTTGAGTTTGCTGGTGACGCAGATATGAGTCTCTTTATTTAACAGAGTTAAATTTAGTTATCTCGAAAAAGAGCCCTTATAGGGCTCTTTTTTTTGCCTGATGAATTATGTGCAGGGACAGAATGGTTTATTAGTAACGGGTGATATTCTTATAATTTACCGGGGTATTGACCTGAGACGAATGAGTCCCTATGGTTGTTCATTGACTAAACAAAAATCGATAAAATAAAAGGGGAGAGTTGGATGAAACTATTCAATAAGGCACTGGTTGCTTTCATGCTATCGGCGTTTATGTTTGCGGCCGAGGCAGCAAGCGAAAAATATATGCCATTTGTTCTGGCGTTTACCACTAGCGGTAATGTCGAAAATGTAAAAAATGATGTTCGTAAAAAGTTGGTTAGTGCCAATTTTGATGTGGTGGGTTCGTACTCTCCATATGCTGGTGCGTCTGTCCTGATTGTTACGAATGATGCCCTAAAATCAAATGCAGCAAAATCTGAGTTTGGTGGTTATGGTGCGATTCAACGTGTTTCAATTACCAAGGTGGGTAGTGATATTCAGGTGAGTTATACCAATCCCACTTATATGTCTCATGCCTATCGGATGAAAGGCGATCTGAAGGGTGTGACTAAACAACTTGAAGCGACTCTCGGAAGAAAAAAAGGTTTTGGTGCCAAAAAGCCACTACGTGCGCGTAAGCTGCGTAAGTATCACTACATGTTTGGTATGGAGTATTTTGATGATACTGATGCTCACCTGTTGGCCGAGCACAGTAGTCATGAGGCCGCAATTAAAGCGGTAGAAGGTAATCTGGCCAAAAAGTTGGGTGGTGTCTCTGAGGTTTATCGTGTTGATATCCCTGGAAAGGATGAGGTTGTTATCGGTGTTGATCTTGATCAGACCCCCGGTGGTGATAAGTATATGAGTGATGATTACATCATGAGTATTATTGATTTTAAGGATCTTAAATCAACTGCACACCTTCCTGTAGAGATTCTTATTTCTGGAAATAATGTCTACGCGCTCTACTATCGTTTCCGTATTGCTATGAATTTCCCCAACCTCTCTATGATGGGTGACAATAGCTTTATGAATATTGTAGAGTCTCCAGAGGCTGCTAAAAAAGCGCTGATTGCAGTGGCTGGCGGTGAAGAGAAAAAGGGATATTGGGAGTGATTTAATCACAGCCATATCCTAAGAAAAGGCTCCGAAAGGAGCCTTTTTTGCCTACAGGATGTAGGTACGCCGTGGGCGCATGAATGCGCTGGAACGGCGTTGTTTGTGCTCCTCAAAATTTACCAATAGCGTTCGAGATATTCCGATCATCCTACGCTCTGTGGTCACAAGGCTATTCTCGTACATCCTTACACTTCACAGCATTAGCCATTCCTGTACGTCAGATGCGCTGGGACGGCATTGTGTGCCTCCCCTCATCACTATCTTGTAGTTTCAAATTGTCAGTTAGCCGGACGTGATGAAGTGGCGATGAAAAATTCTCCAAAATCGGTTAATCTATGCCGCCCTGAAATGAGATTTCAGTGATTAGTCTTCACAACAGCCCATATTTGATAGAGGTGTTTAATGTTTAGTAAAGCCCAAAAAATTAGCGATTACGACTCAGAATTATGGGCTGCTATGCAGCATGAGGAGCGTCGACAGGAGGATCATATTGAGCTGATCGCTTCGGAAAATTACGCAAGCCCTATGGTTATGGAGGCACAGGGTTCGGTGCTTACCAATAAATACGCTGAAGGTTACCCAGGAAAGCGTTATTACGGCGGTTGCGAGTATGTAGATATCGCAGAGACACTGGCTATCGACCGGGTTAAGGAGTTGTTTGCTGCCGATTATGCCAATGTCCAGCCTCACTCTGGCTCGCAGGCCAACGGCGCGGTCTACATGGCGCTTTTACAGCCAGGTGATACGGTTTTAGGTATGTCATTAGCAGATGGCGGGCATCTTACGCATGGATCGCACGTCAATTTTTCTGGAAAGACCTACAATGCTAAACAGTATGGACTGGTTCCAGAGACTGGTGAGATAGATTATGAGCAGGTTGAGCAGCTTGCCAAAGAACATAAGCCGAAGATGATCGTCGCTGGTTTTTCGGCCTATTCACGGGTGGTTGACTGGCAGCGTTTCCGTGATATCGCAGACAGTGTGGATGCTTACTTGATGGTCGATATGGCGCATGTTGCAGGGCTGGTTGCTGCCGGCGTCTATCCAAACCCTGTGCAGATCGCTGATGTTACTACCTCTACAACACACAAAACTTTGCGAGGTCCTCGTGGCGGGATTATCTTGGCAAAATCTAATCCTGAGATCGAGAAAAAGCTCAATTCGGCAATCTTCCCCGGTATTCAGGGTGGACCTCTGATGCATGTTATTGCTGCCAAGGCTGTGGCCTTTAAGGAGGCGTTACAGGATGACTTTAAGGGCTATCAGCAACAGGTTGTGAAAAATGCTCAAGCGATGACTGCGGTATTTATGGATCGAGGATTTGAGATTATTTCTGGCGGTACTGATAACCATTTGTTCCTTGTGAGTTTTATTAAGCAACAGCTGACGGGGAAGGATGTCGATGCCTGGCTTAGTGCGGCTCATATTACGGTTAATAAAAATGCAGTGCCGAATGATCCTCAATCGCCATTTGTTACTTCAGGAATTCGTCTCGGAACCCCCGCCATTACTACGCGTGGGTTTAATACCGAGGATTGTACAAACCTCGCAGGCTGGATATGTGACATCATTGATGCCAAAGGAAGTGACGCGGTTATTGCTGAGGTAAAAGGAAAGGCGGCTAGCCTTTGTGAACGCCTTCCTGTTTATGGTTGAGCGAACGCGTCGATAGAGTCTTGATTCAACGCCGCTCTGAAGGAGCGGGAGAAGATATATATGCGTTGCCCATTCTGTAGTCAGCCCGATACCAAGGTAATCGATTCTCGTCTCGCCAACGATGGCGATTCGGTGCGTCGACGTCGTGAGTGCATTACCTGTGGTGAGCGCTTTACTACCTTTGAATCCGCTGAACTGGTGATGCCGCGTCTCATCAAGAGTGATGGCACAAGAGTTCCATTTGATGAAAACAAGCTCCACTCTGGGATTATGCGTGCACTGGAGAAACGCCCGGTGGAGATGGAGCAGGTTGAAGCCGCCATTAATCGTATTAAGCATAAATTGCGTGCCACGGGTGACCGTGAGGTGAAATCACGTCAGCTCGGAGAGTGGGTAATGGATGAGTTGAGAGGGCTTGATGAGGTGGCCTATGTTCGTTTTGCATCGGTCTATCGAAGTTTTCAGGATGTGAGCGCCTTTCAGGAGGAGATAAAACGGTTGCAGGGAAGTTCGAACGAAAAGAGCTCATCAAAGAAGGGTGATCGTTAGCGATGAGTCTTATCGATAATATGGATCGTACCCATATGGCTCGAGCCATTCAGCTGGCTGAACGAGGGTTTTTTACAACCCATCCCAATCCACGAGTAGGTTGCGTTATTGTCAAAGAGGGTTTGGTTGTTGGCGAAGGCTGGCATCAAAAGACAGGCGGTTCACATGCCGAAATCCACGCTCTGGAACAAGCCTCAGGAAAGGCGCAAGGTGCAACGGCCTACGTCACACTGGAACCCTGTTCTCATCACGGTAAAACACCACCCTGTGCCGATGCTTTAATTAACGCAGGGATTTTGCGAGCCATTGTCGCTATGGAAGACCCCAATCCACAAGTAGCTGGAGCAGGCATAGCAAAATTAAAAGAGGCCGGGATTGAGGTAACTATCGGTCTGCTTGAGTCAGAGGCACGTGAGCTCAATCCCGGCTTTATCCTGCGTATGAGCGAAGGTCGCCCCTTTGTGCGCTGCAAAATGGCGATGAGCCTCGACGGACGCACCGCGATGGCCAGTGGTGAGAGCCAGTGGATCACCGGTGGCGATGCACGTGAAGATGGACAACGCCTGAGGGCTCGCAGTTCGGCCATTATGACCGGTGTGGGTACGGTGTTGGCAGATGATCCGCAGATGAGTGTGCGCCTTGCCGGACATAGTGATATAACCCCACTGCGAATCGTGCTTGACCCCCACCTGAGTACGCCGATATCGGCTAAAATCCTACAGGGTGATGCACCCACACTGATTGTAACTGCTGTCGATGAGCCTGGAATTCAGCAGCAGTTTGAAGAGGCGGGAATAGAGGTGATCTCGGTTCCGGGGCGCAGTGATACGATCGACCTTGCGGCGCTGATGCTCGTTCTGGCCAAGCGCGAGATTAATGAAATACACCTTGAAGCAGGGGCAACCCTGAGTGGGGCGATGCTGCGAGAAGGGTTGATCGATGAGCTCAATATCTACATGGCGGCCAAACTGATGGGTAGTGGTGCCCGTGCTCTGTTTAACACCCCAGGTCTTGATCTGCTGACCGATGCGGTCGATCTCGATATCATTGATATCCGTCCCGTGGGTATTGACTGGCGTATTCGGGCTAAGGTCAGGGGCGAGTAGATGTTTACTGGAATTATTGAGTCGGTTGGTGAAATTTCAGAGCTCCAGCGAGCGGGTAGTGACTATCGTCTCAATATCGCTACAGGCAAGCTCGATCTCGGTGATCTTAAGTTGGGCGATAGTGTTGCAGTTAATGGGATCTGCCTGACGGTGACACAGCTTACAGGTAGAGGATTTTGGGCCGATGTTTCGGCAGAGACAGTTGCCCATTCCACCTTCGCGAGTCAGCAACGTGGTGATCACGTCAATCTGGAAAAGGCCCTAACTTCGACCTCTCGTCTTGGAGGTCATCTGGTCAGTGGTCATGTTGATGGCGTTGGTAAGGTGACTGCCAAAGAGCCTGTTGGAGGTTCGATCAAATTTACTATTCAGGTCCCTGCTGAGCTGACACGTTACATCGCCGAGAAGGGGTCGATCACCATCAACGGCATCAGTCTGACGGTTAATCGGGTTGCAGGGGCACAGTTTGAACTTAACATTGTTCCGCATACACAGGGTGAAACGACTCTCGCGGATCTCAATGTAGGATCACCTGTTAATATTGAGGTTGATCAGATTGCCCGTTACCTTGAGCGATTGCTTCAGGGAGATTCAGAGGTGCCGAAGACATCGGGTATTAGTGAAAGTTTCCTTGCCCAACACGGGTTTAATTAGAAAAGTCTGATATTCCCGCCACAGTTGGCCTTGAAACGGGTACAATATACGGTTCGGTAGTTCGGATTCCTCGCGTAAGAGATAGTTATGCAGCTAAACACAATAGAAGAGATTATTGACGATATTCGCCAAGGGCGGATGGTTGTTTTGATGGATGATGAAGATCGAGAAAATGAGGGTGACCTTATTATGGCATCTTCAATGATTCGTCCTGACGATATTAATTTTATGGCGCGTTATGGACGCGGCCTGATCTGTCTGACACTCACCCAGGAGCGCTGTCAGCAGCTTAACCTGCCACTTATGGTGGGCGTGGGGGATAATAGCGATATTCACGGTACCAACTTCACCCTCTCGATCGAAGCGGCTGAAGGGGTCACCACCGGCATCTCTGCCTATGACCGTGCCATGACGGTACGTGCTGCCGTGGCTCCCAATGCCACGCCTAAAGATATCGTACAGCCGGGTCATATTTTCCCGCTGATGGCGAAACAGGGCGGCGTATTGAGCCGCGCAGGTCACACCGAAGCAGGTTGTGACCTCTCTCGTATTGCTGGACTGGAACCCTCCTCGGTGATTGTCGAGATCCTCAACGAGGATGGCTCGATGGCGCGCCGTCCCGATCTGGAAAAATTTGCTCAGAAGCACGGTCTAAAGATTGGCACTGTTGCCGATTTGATCGAGTATCGCCTACAGAATGAGCCGACCGTGGAGCGCGTCTCCGAGTGTGCGATGCCAACCGAATATGGTGATTTCCGTCTCTTTGCTTATCGTGACCTACTGAACCATCAGGCACATATTGCTTTAGTGAAGGGTGATGTGAGTGATGGTGAGCCAGTTATGGTACGAGTTCATTTGCAACAGACGCTGTGCGACATCTTTGCCAACCGTCGCTCTGATTGTGGTTGGCCATTGAGTGATGTGCTCCAAAAAATTGAAAAAGAGGGACGCGGCATTGTTGTTATTCTTCACCAGAATGAAGATGGTGAAGCGTTGATTGAACAGGTCAAACGTTACGAGTCGATCGATAAGGATGAAGAGCAGCCCAATAAAGAGCATAAGGATGACCTTTTCACCTACGGTATTGGTGCACAGATATTGCTCGATCATGGGGTGAAGCACATGAAGGTGATGAGTGCACCGGTCAAACTGCACGCACTATCTGGTTTCGGGCTTGATGTGGTCGAATACGTTAATTAATTTAGGGGGAGAAGAGTATGTCAGATATTAAAGTTATTGAAGGTGGAATGGTTTTAGATGGCAGCCGTTTTGGTATTGTCGTTGGACGCTGGAACAGCTTTGTCGTTGAGCATCTGCTCGAAGGTGCTGTTGATACTCTTAAGCGCCACGGAGCTAAAGATGCGGAGATCGAGATTATTCGTGTTCCCGGTGCTTTTGAGATCCCTCTAGTCGCTAAAAAATTAGCCGAGGGTGGTAAATATGATGCGATTGTTGCACTGGGCGCAGTGATTCGTGGTGGTACGCCACATTTCGAATTTGTCGCAGGGGAGTGCACCAAGGGGCTATCGAATGTTTCAATGGAATTCGGAATTCCCGTTGCCTTTGGTGTGCTGACGGTTGACACCATTGAGCAAGCGATTGAGCGCGCCGGTACCAAGGCGGGTAATAAGGGTGAAGAGGCGACGCTCGCTATTATCGAAATGGTCAACCTGCTTAAGCAGATTTAATCGAATATAAATGTCAAAACCCAACTCCAAACACCTAGCCCGTAGTTGTGCTCTTCAAGGGCTCTACCAGTGGCAACTCACAGGCAATGACCTGAGTGATATTGATCAGTCGTATGCTGAATTAGTTGCAGGTGAACAGGAGATCACCAAGGTTAATCGAGCACTATTTGAGGAGTTATTACATCAAATTCCCGCGCGAGTGACAGAGATTGATGAGGCCTATGAGCCCTTTCTTGATCGCAGTGCCGAACAGCTAGATACGATTGAGCAGGTGATTTTGCGTATTGGAAGCTATGAACTGCTCTATAAACCAGAGCTACCCTATCGCGTCGCCATCAATGAAGGGGTTGAACTGGCAAAGGAGTTTGGTGCGGAGCAGAGTCACCGCTATATCAATGGTATTCTCGATAAACTGGCGCAGAAGGTACGTGCTATCGAGGTTGCTGCCAATAAAAAACAGAGAGCATCCAAGAAGTAGGGAACTACTCTGACGGAGTCTTTGATGCCACTCTCAGAATTCTCTATCATCGACCGTTACTTCATCGCTCCTGCGCGTCCCTGCGCCCGCGAATTTAGTGCAGTCACACCAGGCTTCCTGCCCTCTGGTGACACTAGTACCTCCTGTACGTCGTCCATGCACGTCAAACGCGATCCAGTTCAAACGGGTAACCTTGTGCTTGGTATCGGTGATGATGCAGCCTTGATTGAACCCCCGTCAGGAGAGGTATTGGCGATATCTGTTGACACTCTGGTTGCAGGACGACACTTTCCCGAACAGACTAGCCCCGCCGATATTGGCTATAAGGCTCTTGCTGTTAATTTGAGCGACATGGCTGCGATGGGAGCCACTCCGCGCTGGGCTACACTCTCGTTGGCGCTGCCAGAGGTTGATGAAGGGTTTTTACAACCTTTTTCCGATCATTTCCTACAGCTGGCGCAACAATATGACGTAGCGCTGATTGGCGGCGATACGGTGCGCGGCCCGCTCACCATCACTGTGCAGATC
>JAOTST010000272.1 GCA_029864785.1 Chromatiales bacterium
CTGATAGTGCTCCAACACATCACGGCGATTCTGGAATAGCTCATAGGCACGCAGCAGCAGCTCGGCAAAATCAACGGCACCACTACGGCGGCAGATCGCCTCATAATGACGGTAGACCTTGAGCGCCATATCTTGGAAAAGGTCACCGTGATGCACCGTGATATGGTCTGGCCGCTCACCACGATCCTTGTGGCTATTAATAAAGCCCTGCATCTGCCTTCGAGGCCACTGCTTCTCATCCAGATCGAGTTCACGCAGCACTCGTCGAATCAGCCTATATTGGTCATCACTATCGAGAATCTGAAATCCCTGTGGTAACTGTGCCTCCTGATAGTGGGAGCGCAGCAGGCGGTGTGCAATTCCATGAAAGGTTCCTACCCACATCCCCGAAGAGGGCACCCCCAACAGAGCCTCAATACGCCCGCGCATCTCTCTGGCTGCCTTATTGGTAAAGGTGACCGCTAAGATTCCGTAGGGAGAGGCTGCGCCTGTTCTGATAAGCCAGGCGATACGGTGCACCAGCACGCGAGTCTTGCCACTACCCGCACCCGCGAGAATCAGGGCATGATGCCCATTGGGTACGCAAACCGCCTCGCGTTGAGCCGAATTAAGGGAGTTAAGCAAGTCTGAGACATCCATCGATACATGGTAACAAAATCATCTCCCAAGCCCGACCTATTTATTGAAGATCTGCTAGAATCTTTAGTGTTATGTCAAAAGATTCATCAAACACAAAACAGCACGAATCCCTACTCGATAATCTCGAACTGCTGGGTTATGGCAACAGCTTTAACACTGAAGTTTGTGAGATGCTTGAGTCATGCGCCATGTTTAATCAGATGGAGCGTTACGATATTGAAACCATCGCCAAGCACATGCTCGCCTACGGTGCTAAACCCAACACCACCCTACTCAAAGAGGGCAGTTTCGATCCCTTTATGTGCATACTGGTTAAAGGAAAGCTTGCCGTGAACAAGGAGAATGGAACCGGTGATGGTAAACCCACGCATCTGGCAACCATTCTGCCGGGGCGCACAATTGGAGAGATGTCGCTCATTGATGGGCAACCCCACTCCGCCACCGTCACCACCACGCTCCAATCTACACTACTGGTATTGACACGTGATCACCTTAACGACCTGTCAAGGTCTCATCCAAAGGCGGCCAATCGACTACTTCTCAAAATTGCCCAACTCTTGAGCCATCGCCTGCGGCAAACCAGCGGCAAACTCATCGATTACCTATAAAAAAAGCGAGCCCATCGCTCGCTTTTTTTATCTTTTAAAACAGATCTCTACTCATACTCTGAAGCGATTTTATGAATCGCAAGATCAGCCCCTGCAAATTCATCCTCCTCCGAGAGGCGGATACCGATCGTACTCTTCAATACACCATAAATAACAAAACCGCCGACAAGGGCAATTCCTACTCCCATGACCGTCCCGATTAACTGGCTCATAAAGGCAACGCCTCCCATTCCTCCTAAGGCCTTAAGACCGAAAATTCCAGCCGCAATACCACCCCAGGCACCACACAGCCCATGCAGTGGCCAAACTCCGAGAACATCATCTATCTTCCAGCGATTCTGCGCCAGAGTGAAGGTTCCCACAAAAAGGCCTCCAGCAACCACACCAGTCACCAACGCACCAAGAGGGTGCATGACACTTGAACCGGCACAGACTGCAACCAATCCCGCTAGTGGTCCGTTATGGACAAAACCAGGGTCATTTTTCCCGGCAACTAGTGCGGCCAACAGGCCTCCAACCATCGCCATCAATGAATTGACGGCCACGAGACCGGAGATACCTTCCACACTTTGTGCCGACATCACATTAAAGCCAAACCAACCGACGGTAAGAATCCAGGCACCCAACGCCAGGAAGGGAATGCTTGAAGGTGGATGAGCATAGACTTCGCCATTTTTGCCATAGCGTCCCTTACGATGCCCCAGAACAACCACCGCACCCAGAGCAACCCAACCACCAAAGGCGTGTACCACAACCGACCCGGCAAAATCATTAAAAGGGGCCCCAAAGGTCGACTCTAGCCATGCCTGAACACCAAAGTTCCCTCCCCAGACAATCCCCTCGAAGAAGGGATAGAGCAGAGCAACTAGAATGAATGTTGCCAATAGCTGCGGATAAAATCTGGCTCGTTCAGCAATGCCTCCTGAAATGATTGCGGGAATCGCCGCAGCAAAGGTTAACAGGAAGAAAAATTTCACAAGCTCATAGCCGTTACTCATTCCATTCATATTGACCAAGGTATTGGCATCCGCAAAAAAATTAATGCCGTAGGCAACCCAATAACCGATAAAGAAATAAGCGAGGGTTGAGACGGCAAAGTCTGAAAAAATCTTCACCAAGGCGTTAACCTGATTCTTTTTGCGTACCGTACCCACCTCCAAAAAGGCAAAACCGGCATGCATGGCCAGTACCATAATGGCGCCCAAGAGGACAAATAAGGTATCGATACCACTCGTGTTTTCCATAGCTCTTCCCAAATTAATGCAAATGATAGAAATATAGGCAAAAACCGCACCAACATGGTGCTACACGCTATATTGGTCGATTATGGTGAATTATAGGAAATTGCAGAGCGAATAATTGCACCTTGCTGGTGCAAGATAGATAAAGCCGCCCATTTATAGTGCGCCCCCCTCAAAAACAGCGCCTATTAAAAAGTGTGAACAAAACATTCATACCCTCTTCAACTTTTCCGCTACAATAATCGCAACAAATAGGAGGTTACTGTGAAAAAATTGATTATCTTTCCCGCTCTGATTGCGATATTAACGGCCTGTGGCGCCCCAAAAGTCGATATGTATCGTGCGGGCCCATCATTAGTTGGCGTCTATGACTCCCGAGGAGTCCATCAGATCAAAAACTTAAGCTGGAAATTTAACAGCAAAAAATCGATTAAAACCTCCCCGACGATCTCTGAAAAGAGCATCTATTTCGGGAACAAAAATGGTTATCTTTATGCGATTGATCTGGAGAGTGGCCGTGAACGCTGGCGCTTCAAGACCGGCGGCATGATCAGTGGCGCACCGGCAATATATGAGAAAGTAGCCTATGTGGGCAGCCACGATGGACATTTCTATGCCATCAACACCGAGAACGGACAGGAGGTATGGAAAGCTCGCGTCTCAGGTGCCGTAACCACCTCACCCGCTCTGGTTAAC
>JAOTST010000273.1 GCA_029864785.1 Chromatiales bacterium
CGCCACACGACCACCGCCGATCTTCTTCAGCAGGGTCTGCGAGATAACCGCCCTGAGTGATTCAGAGAGCATCGAACGCACCATCTCCTTCTCGGCTGCGGGGAATACATCAACGATACGGTCGATGGTCTTGGCCGCCGAACTGGTATGCAACGTTCCGAATACCAGGTGACCGGTCTCTGCCGCCTCAAGCGCCAACTTAATAGTCTCAAGGTCACGCATCTCGCCCACCAGAATAACATCGGGGTCTTCACGCAGTGCCGAGCGCAACGCCTGACTAAAGCCGAGGGTATCGCGATGAACCTCTCGTTGATTCATCAGACACTTTTGAGACTCATGAACAAATTCAATTGGGTCTTCAATAGTGAGGATATGACCATACTCATTCTTGTTTTTGTGGTCGACCATCGCCGCCAGTGTGGTCGATTTACCCGAACCGGTCGGCCCGGTGACCAGCACGATTCCACGCGGGAATTCAGAGATATCTTTAAAGATGGCTGGGCAATTGAGATCCTCCATAGTCAGGATCTTCGAAGGGATGGTACGAAATACCGCACCCGCGCCACGATTTTGGTTAAAGGCATTGACACGAAAACGAGCCAGTCCCTTAATCTCAAAGGAGAAGTCACACTCCAGTGTCTCTTCGTAGTCCTTACGCTGCTTGTCGTTCATGATGTCATAGATGAGGCCATGCACCTCACTATGATCCATTGCGGGAAGGTTGATTCGGCGAATATCGCCATCGACACGAATCATTGGAGGTAGCTCCGCCGAAAGGTGGAGGTCAGAGGCCCCCTGTTTGGTGCTAAATGCCAGCAGTTCCGTAATATCCATTAAATTTCCCTCTGGATTATCTATATATGAGGAGTAACATAGCGGGTGTTAAAGCGATTGCCAACTCCTATTTGCACAGTAACCACCCAGCGTATTCATCTTTTGTCTCATAACGGCGTTATTTTCGTACTCAAATGGTCACATATGACTTATATGCTCACATTTTCCGTGCGAAAATGCCTTGCTCTGAAACAAAATCTAAACACGCTGAATAGTCACATTACATAAACTCTGAACTCAATGACCACCCAGTCCACAAAAATCAGATATAACCACGTTAACGGCCAGATCCACTCCGCCGTCCAGCAATTTGGGCGAATCGAAGGGAGTGTCCAGCTACTTGCTGTGAGCAAAACCCGTAGTGCTGAAGCGATTCGAGAGATGGTCGCATTAGGACAGCTCGCTTATGGCGAAAACTATCTCCAAGAGGCGCTACAGAAGATTGAAGCACTGAAAGATCTATCCATCGAATGGCACTTTATCGGACCGATTCAATCCAATAAAACCAAGCCAATTGCCGAGAACTTTGCCTGGGTACACAGTGTAGACCGGTTTAAGATCGCCCAACGCCTCAGCGACCAGCGCCCCCCCGGAATGCCTCCTCTCAACATCTGTATTCAGGTCAATGTCAGTGGCGAAGAGAGTAAATCGGGCTGCACCCTTGATGAGCTGGGTGAATTTGCCGAAAAAACCGCAAAGCTCCCCAATATCCGCCTGCGCGGACTGATGGCGATTCCTCAGAGTTCAGGTGATTTTGATGAGCAGCGCAAACCCTTCGCACAATTACGAGAGGCTACGGAGAGACTCAATAAGGAGGGGTACCAGCTCGATACCCTCTCAATGGGGATGTCGGGCGATCTTGATGCAGCCGTTGCCGAAGGTGCGACGATGGTTCGCATCGGTACCGCACTGTTTGGTCCCCGAAGTTAAAACTCAAACCGTTTGGCAATATTATGAGCAAGGGGTCGGTGTCAAATGGGAATCTCAGTTCCCTGTTATAAACCAACAAATTTCCCCCATTTGACTCCGACCCCGGGATTACTTTTGGTGCCAGAGAGTCACTTTGACGATATGATCCAGAACCATATCAGACTATGATTAAGCCAAATCGAGAACAATTTTGGAATAACCCATGTTAAAAGAGAATATTGGATTTATCGGCGGCGGCAACATGTCCTCCAGCCTCATTGGCGGATTGATTGCCGATGGAATCGATCCACAACAGATTAGCGTAGCCGAACCAGACAGTGAGCGCCGCGCAACCCTGCGCGCCCACTTTGCCATCAATGTTGTTGAGAGTGTCGATGCCTTGCTAGAGAGCGTTTCGGTCATCATCCTTGCGGTAAAACCACAAGTTATCCACGAGGTGTGCAGCAGCATAGGCGAACAGTTGAAGGAACGTTCACCACTATTTATCTCCGTTGCAGCGGGAATTCGGGTCGATGATATCGACCGCTGGCTCGGCGGCGAACAGTCGATTGTTCGTACCATGCCCAATACCCCCGCACTGATTCGTACTGGGGCGACCGGACTCTATGCCAATGCCAAAGTATCTAAAGAGCAGTGTGAACTTTCAGAATCGATCCTGCGTGCCGTAGGTGTTGCCATCTGGGTTAAAACAGAAGATGAGCTCGATATCGTCACCGCCCTCTCCGGTAGTGGCCCCGCCTACTTCTTTCTCATTATTGATCTAATGCAGAAGTCGGCCCAGAAAATGGGGCTCAGTGAAGAGTCCTCTCGACTACTCTCACTACAGACCGCATTCGGTGCCGCTAAGATGGCTCTGGAGAGCAGTGATGACTGCGCTACCCTGCGCCACAAGGTGACCTCCCCCGGAGGTACCACCGAACGTGCCATCGGCATCATGCTCGATAAAAATCTAGACGAAACAATCGATGCTGCGCTAACCGGCGCAAGAGATCGTGCCCGCGAACTGGCCGAACAACTAGGAAAGCAATAACATGGACAGCTACCTGAGAACACCACTTGAATTTCTAATCACCACCCTATTCGATCTCTATATTACGGTAATTATGGTTCGCTTTATCCTGCAAAAGGTACGCGGCGATTTCTATAATCCAATCTCACAATTTATCGTCAAGGTGACCAATCCACCTCTGATTCCCCTACGCCGTATTATTCCCGGCTGGGGCGGTTACGATATCGCCGCAGTTGTACTGATGCTGATCCTGCAATCAATCGCCTTCACCCTGCTACTACTGATTCGAGGTTCAGAACTCGGCCCACTAATGATCATTAATCTCGCCTTTGCCGAGTTGATCTCCATGGCATTCAACATATTTATCTTTTCGATCATCATTCAGGCGATTATTAGCTGGATC
>JAOTST010000274.1 GCA_029864785.1 Chromatiales bacterium
CATTTACAAAACCGTAGCGCCCTGCATTGAGCAACATCTCCGCGCTTTCGTCGTGCTGCTGCTCCAGAATATTGCTCTCTTTCCAGATCTCTGCCATCAACTCGGAGTGATCACTCTCCTGCTCCAGCACCATCTGATCTCCCTCCAGCAGCTTGATCGCCAGCCAGCGCGATTGGTCCGCACTCATCTGCTCCTCGCCCTCGTGGAGATTGGTAATATGGTGCTGGGTGCGGATGATCGCCTCCTCAAGGTGATCGTCATAATTGATTTGAATCGGTTTAAGCACCGTGCAGTGCTCGGCACAGTGGGCGATACTCTCTAGAATTTGTTCGACACCACGCCCATCGCGAGAGTTGGCTAGAACCACATCACCACCGAGCAGTTCAGAGAAGGTATGAAGATCAACTTTCACTCCCTTACGCTCTGCCTCATCAGCCATATTGAGGACAAACAGGCGGTGTCGCCCCATCTCGATCAGCTGCGAGGTGAGTAGCAAGTTTCGCTCCAAGTGACCCATATCGATCACGTTGAGGATCATATCGGGGGGATTGTTGTAGAGGTATTCGCGGCTTAGTCGCTCTTCACCGGTACGACAACTCAGGGAGTTGATACCGGGCAGATCGACAAACTCTATCTTCCAGCCACGATACTCGATCTCTCTCGACTCGATGCCGACGGTTACCCTAGGATAGTTTCCCGTTGCCGCATGAGCACCCGTTAACTGGTTAAAGAGTGATGAACGGCCGGTATTGGGATTACCTACCAGGGCAACACGAATCTGTTTGGTCGCTTTCACTAACTATTTATCTCTCAAACCCATTAAATTATTAAGGTACGAATTTTAGCCACAACTGCACCACGAAAAATATATTATAGAGAGTATGTGAAATTATGGCAATAGGAATTATTCTCATTTGAGAAATGATATTGACAGCGACTATTTCCGACTCTATACCTCATATATTCAGAGTGATGGTAATGAACCTCCACGGGAGCTACTTCTCATTCGCTGCTGCCTACGGCACCCTCCCTCTACTGGAGAGATAGCTCCATCCCACTCAAAAATAATAATGATCAGCGCGCAGACCAGCAGTTCTCTCGGCACACAAGCCCTCTCATTTACCCTTTTTCTATACGATCTATAAGATTATTCATACGGCCCTGTAGCATTGTGAAAAATAACCTATAAATGGAGAGAAATTTACCCCTTAGCTTATTGCTGCATTAGCGTTAAGTAACTAGTATGAATATGAGTGTTGGCTAATACTTTTTAGAACACTCCACTTTAAAAAAATGATCGATATAAGGACTTACCATGTTTCATAACATCTCCCTAAAAAATAAATTAATCGGCTTGATCATCTTTGTAGCGATCGGTTTTTCAGTGATCGCACTTGTCTATATTCAGTCTGTCAATGTAAGAGAGAGTGCAAGCGCTGAGTATGCGAAGGTTTCCACATGGGGGGAAATGATAGGTGATATGGATATCCAGATGCTTCAGGCAAGAAGAGATGAGAAAGATTTTCTGCTGCGCAGTGATGAGAAGTATGTCGGCCAACATAAGAAGGTAATCAAGCAGATACTCACACTAATCGATGAGAGTAAGGCATTCACCAGCGATGATGAAGAGCGACAGTGGCTCGCCTCCCTTACTAGCTTGGTAACATCATATCAGGCCGGATTTATTCAACTGACCAAGAATATGAAAGTGTCAGGGCTTACACCAAAAACAGGACTTCGTGGAGCCTTGAGAGGAGCGGTTCATGATGTTGAGGATATCGTCAAAAAGGCTAATCAATTGGAGCT
Source organism: Chromatiales bacterium (assembly GCA_029864785.1). Classification (GTDB taxonomy): domain Bacteria; phylum Pseudomonadota; class Gammaproteobacteria; order Thiohalomonadales; family Thiohalomonadaceae; genus JAOTST01. Next base: position 1,807 of record JAOTST010000274.1, read on the forward strand.
TACAGTCTCCATGTTGATGATGCGCCGTCATGAGAAAGATTTTCTCGCACGAGAGCTTCCCAAGTATGTTGAGAAAATGGTTAAAGAGAGCAATACATTTAATGTCCAGCTATTCAAAGTGCAATTAGATACCAAAGATAGAAAGGCACTCCAGAGGGGAATGACACAATATCAAGCTGACTTCGCAAAACTGGTAGACAACATGGGCGAAGCGGTAAAAATCAAGAAAAACTTCAGCAAAGATGTCCATGCAATGGAAGATTTGCTAAAGGTGATTCAGGCCGATGTCCCAGTGATGCTTGCCGCCAATAAAGAGATGTTTAAATCAGAAGAAGATTCAGCAAACCAGCTCTTTGTATCCGCTCTAATCACCATCGCCGTTATCGTGGCGATTATTCTACTACTCTTGCTACGAAATATTTTGCGCCAGCTCGGTGCCGACCCATCCGAAGTTCAGGAGATTGCCAAGATGATCGCCGACGGCGACCTCACCATGGATCTGAGCTCAACCAGTGATAAAAAGCGTGAGGGAGTCTATGCGGCCATGGTTGATATGCAACAAAAGCTAATTTCTGTGGTGCAACAGATCCAGAGCAACTCAGAACAGATATCATCAGCCTCTGCTCAGGTCAGTGATACGGCCAATTCACTCAGTGAGGCCGCTAGCGAACAGGCTGCAAGTGTTGAAGAGACCAGCGCCTCTGTTGAAGAGATGGGTGCTTCAATTAGTCAGAACAGTGAGAACTCACTCACCACCGATAAAATTGCTAGTGAATCTGCACGAGCGGCCAATGATGGCGGCAAAGCTGTTTCTGAGACCGTCGGAGCCATGACCCAAATCGCCGACAAGATATCAATCATTGAGGATATCGCCTATCAGACCAATATGCTGGCACTCAATGCCGCTATTGAGGCTGCGCGTGCAGGTGAACATGGTAAGGGCTTTGCCGTGGTTGCTGCTGAGGTACGTAAACTTGCCGAGCGCAGCCAAATCGCTGCTTCTGAAATTAGTGCATTAACCGGAGATAGTGTAAAAGTGGCAAAACAAGCTGGCGGATTACTGGAAAAAATGGTTCCAGACATCCAGAAAACTGCCGAGCTAGTTCAGGAGATCACCGCTGCATCCGAGGAGCAATCAAGCGGGGTTGGACAGATTAACACCGCGATGCAACAACTAGATAAAGTTACTCAACAAAATGCAGCAGGCTCTGAGGAACTTGCTGCAACGGCTGAAGAGATGCAGGCACAATCGGAGAGTCTTCAACAGGTTATTAGCTTCTTCCGGCTTGCGGAAAATAGTTCATTCAAACAGCCAAAACAGTCATCTAAACCAGCTAAAAACACCCCTCAACCCGCGCAAAT
>JAOTST010000275.1 GCA_029864785.1 Chromatiales bacterium
CTGTCTTAATCAGATCTTTGTCCTTACCACGCGTACCGCACACTGGTTTGCCGAGCGGGAATTTAAGGCCGGAACACTCGAAGCTTTACCTGTTGAAAAACAACTGCTCTACAACTACCAGCGTGGGTCCAAGGTTTTTGTAAAGAAGCTTTAATTAACGTTGGCATCAACCGCAAGTTTTAGCTATTAGATGCCAATTAAGCTCCAAACACACCGCTTTGTTTAATACCATCAAAAATAAACTGAACTGCTAAAGAAGAGAGTAAAACCCCCATAATTCGGCTGATAACATGCATACCTGTGACACCGAGAAGCCGATGAATTTTACTTGCCAACAGCAATGCGATTCCGGTGAGCAGCAAAATGGCAAGGAGCGATGCAATAACAATTAATTGCAGTGTTAGATCGCCTTCTGTATTTGCCATCAATAGAATAGCCGCACCCATAGCACCAGGACCGGCAATGAGTGGCGTCGCTATCGGGAAAATAGAAATATCCTGTTTCGATATCGCTTCATGCTCTTCTTCGTCTGTCGTAGAAGTGCCGCCGGATGAGCGCGCAAAAACCAGTTCAATACCAATGAGCAACAGCAAGATCCCGCCAGCCGTCCTCAATGCCGCTAGTGATATACCAAGACTAGCTAAGAGAACCTCACCAATTAGAGCGAACGTGACCAAAATCACAGAAGCCATCAACGTCGCGCGGATGGCCATCGATCGCTTATGTTCTAGCGTTCCCGTCGCCGTCAGAGCTGCAAATACAGCAGCAACATCGATTGGGCCAATCGTTGCAAAGAAAGTAGCCAGGGCTAGGCTTGCGGTTTCAATCATTTAATTATCACTAAAATGTTTTCCATCTAATATCTCGCTTAACTACTTAATAAAATCATGGTATTGCCCTACGCTTACAATGGCTTCCACTAACCTTTTGGCCTGCGCTCTATCCATTATTACTAATTTTCCGTCGACGTTGATGTATATACTATCTTCGGAATAAAAAGAAGAATGACCGATTTCAACATCTATAGAATTTTTGTCACCTTGATCTTTAAGTGTTTCGTCAAAATACATTGTTGCCGCCACTATTTTCTCCTTGAGTATTTTAAAAAATCTAACTTTAAGATGCTATTATTTACGGTCATATTGATGATGGGGCATATCCATGCTCATTCTCTCTATCATTAATATGGGTTATAGCACGCTGCCTGGTAACTCACAATTGATAGACACCCGTCACCTTCTTTAGCTATTCCTTATATGCTAGAATCGCGCGCTCTCTCAAGCCACATCAATATATTAATAAACCATGTTCTCATTTGACCTCACGTGCACCGAAAAGGGTTGCGCGAAAAACGACATATTATCTGGCCTAACCGTTGCGCTCGCACTGGTTCCTGAGGCGGTTGCCTTTGCCTTTGTCGCGGGTGTTGAACCGCTGGTTGGTCTCTATGCCGCCTTTATGGTGGGTCTAATTACCGCCATCTTTGGTGGTCGCCCCGGGATGATATCGGGTGCAACAGGTGCCTTAGCCGTCGTCATGGTGGCGCTGGTGGCTGAACATGGGGTGCAGTATCTTTTCGCCACGGTCATCCTGATGGGGATTATTCAGATCGGGGTGGGTGTGTTGCGCCTCGGAAAGTTTATTCGCATGGTACCCCATCCGGTAATGCTCGGTTTTGTTAATGGCCTTGCCATCGTGATTTTCCTCGCCCAGCTCAACACATTTAAGGTCGCTGATGCCACTACCGGCACTACTCAATGGCTTGAGGGAATGCGGATGTGGATCATGCTGGGGCTGGTCGCACTCACCATGTTGATCATCCAATATCTGCCCAAGCTGACCAAGGCGATCCCCTCCTCACTGGCTGCGATTGTCGTTATCACTCTTGCTGTGATATTCCTCGGGATGGATAGCCGTACCGTCGGTGACCTTGCCTCTATTTCCGGTGGTCTACCCACATTTAATATCCCTGAGGTACCATTCACATGGGAGACGCTCTACATCATTCTCCCCTACTCAATCATTCTTGCCGCTATCGGCCTGATTGAATCTCTACTAACCCTGAGCCTAATCGACGAGTTGACGGAGACTCGTGGTCGCGGTAACCGCGAGTGTGTGGGTCAGGGTATGGCCAACACCGTAACTGGCTTCTTCGGTGGCATGGGAGGCTGTGCGATGATCGGCCAGAGTATGATCAATGTGAACTCCGGTGGACGGGGTCGTCTATCTGGGATTACTGCGGCGCTCTCTCTGCTCGCCTTTATTCTATTCACATCAGACCTCATTGAGATGATCCCACTTGCCGCCCTCACCGGAGTAATGTTCATGGTGGTGATCGGCACCTTTGAGTGGTCGAGCTTCCGTATTCTGGGTAAGATCCCTCGCTCCGATGCCTTTGTTCTAATTCTGGTCTCGGGTGTGACTGTGGCGACTGATCTTGCCATCGCGGTGGTCGTCGGCATCATCGTCTCGGCGTTGGTCTTCGCTTGGGAACACGCCAAACAACTCGGCGTAATCCGATTTACCGATAGCAACGGTTCAAAAATTTATGAACTGCATGGCCCTCTCTTTTTCGCGTCGGTCGGTAACTTCTCTGATCTCTTTACCCCCCATGAAGATCCTGATGATGTGGTCATTGAGTTTCAACACTCCAAGGTGATGGATCACTCAGCAATTGAGGCGATCGATAATCTGGCTGAGCGTTATATTCGTGCAGGCAAAACGCTGCACCTGCGTCATCTGACTTTGGAGTGCAAAGAGTTACTGCACAAGGCTGGCGATCTAGTGGAGATTAATGTGATTGAAGATCCGCGTTATCACGTGGCGGATGATGAGATATCTTAAGCTTAACGGCTGACTTGGGCTGCGCGCGCTATACTTCTCGGGGTCGGAGTCGGGCTAAAAATAATGACCGTTTTTAAGTAAGCAGAAATACAACTCTTACTCCTCCTTCAATTTTGCATCGACTCCGACCCCGGCTAGATGAGCTAACTTAGAACAGACTATTTCTGATAGACCTTGCGCCGAAATAGATCTTTGTTTCTGCTCACGAGACGATCAAGAAAGAGCATTCCATCGAGGTGATCGAGCTCATGTTGAATCGCTCGCGCCTCAAACCCCTCCGATTCAATTTGCTGCTCTTCACCGTTCACATCAAGTGCGG
>JAOTST010000276.1 GCA_029864785.1 Chromatiales bacterium
GGCTGTTCGTGACTTTAACAAAGGGGACGAGCTTGAGGCGGTTATTCTAGCGATTGACCCTGAGCGTGAGCGTATCTCTCTTGGTATCAAGCAGATGGATCAAGATCCTTTCTCAATGTATGTTGCAGAGAACCAGAAGGGTAGCTTTGTTACAGGTACAGTTACAGAAGTTGATGCACGTGGTGCAGTAATTGCTCTAGCTGACCAGGTTGAGGGTTATCTACGTGCTTCTGAGCTTTCGCGTGACCGTGTTGAAGATGCATCGACTGTGTTAAAGGTTGGTGAAGAGGTTGAAGCGAAATTTATTAATGTTGACCGTAAGAATCGCCGCATCAGCCTCTCTATCAAAGCGAAAGATAGCGATGATGAGAAGGTAGCCGTTGATGATTACAATAAATCCGCTCCAGTGACCCCAACTTTGGGTGATCTGATTAAAGAGCAGATGAACAACTAATTATTGACTAGTAAGTTGGGGTAACTTATTGTTACCCCACTACTTTTTTATTAATAATAAGAAATGACAAAATCTGAACTAATCGAAAAACTGGCTGAACAACTAGAGCAGCTACCGGCAAAAGATATTGAGTTGTCGGTAAAGACTGTGATTGAACAGATGTCTCAGTCATTAGCCGATGGTGATCGAATTGAGATAAGAGGCTTTGGCAGCTTTTCACTTCACTTCCGTCCACCACGTGTTGGGCGTAATCCCAAGACGGGTGAATCAGTAACGCTTGGGGAAAAATATGTTCCTCATTTCAAACCAGGAAAAGAGCTGCGCGAACGGGTTAATAATAGCCTGAGCTAAGCCTTTTATAATTCAAGGCGCAATCAATGGCGCAACCTGAGTTTATTATCCATCTACTTATCGACAGATTGCTGATATGCAATTGAGTATCGATATTCTATTTTTTCTACTTCCTGTTGCCGCACTTTCGGGCTGGATTATTGGTCGTAGAGGCAAAACAAAATCGCTTGAACGAGCCTGTCGGGAAACGACACGGAGCTATGTTGAAGGTCTTAATTATCTTCTCTCTGATGAGGAGGATAAGGCGGTCGATCTCTTTTTACAGCTCTCTCAGGATAGTAATGCATCTGCTGAAATTCACTTTGCACTGGCCAATCTTTATAAGCGCCGCGGCGAGGTTGAGCGAGCCATCCGCATACATCAACATCTAATTGCTCAACCGACGTTAGATCGTGAACTACATAATCGTGCACTTTATGAACTGGCACTTGATTACCTCAAGGCAGGACTGTTTGATCGAGCCGAGACACTCTTCATAGAGCTTAGAAACGACCATCAACTTGGAACACTGTCGAGCCACCAGCTATTGGTGATCTATCGTCAGGAGAAGGAGTGGGAGCGAGCGGCATCGATCTGTGAACAGCTCATAAAACAGGATCCTGAACTTGCAATCGAGTTATCTCACTACTATTGCGAGATGGCTGAACAAGCATTAAGTCAGAATGAGATTAAGTTGACGAAGCGCTTGGTTAAGCAGGCGTTATCTGCTGATTTCAAGTGTACACGTGCGACGCTAATCGAGGGTGAACTATATTATCGTCAAGATCAGATGAAGCAGGCGATTAAGGTTTACCGAGGCGTAGAGGATCAGAACTCAGAATTTTTACCACAGGTGTTGCCTATTATCGTGAATGCCTACGTTGATATGGGGAATCAGCAGGAACTTGTTGAGTATATTGACCAACTTCTGAAACGAAATTCGACTATTTCACTGGCATCAGCGATCTACAAAATTGAGTTTCCAAAGGAACTCAATGATGAGGTGCGTTCGGTTCTTACTCGATATCTGCAAAGCCACCCTTCATTACTTTCGATTAAGTCGCTTCTTGAGGATAAGAGAGGGGATAATGACAGAACGTTAATGAATATTAAAAGCGTTGTTGAGAGACTCTGGCAGAGTGACGATACTTATGTCTGCTCAAAATGTGGTTTCCTCTCTAATACCTTCTATTGGAACTGCCCAAGCTGTAAAAGCTGGTCAACCATGAAGATCGACACCCACTTGACCCCATCTATTGATAATCATCTCTTAGGAATGAAAAAAACATGAAATCTTCCCCCATTATTGTTGCTTTAGACTTTCCATCAAAAAATCTAGCCCTTGAGTTGGTAGAAAAATTAGAGCCGTCACGCTGTCGTCTAAAGGTGGGTAAAGAGATCTTTACTCGGGAAGGCCCTCAGCTTGTGGAAGAACTGCAAAAGCGTGGGTTTGATGTCTTTCTCGATCTGAAATATCACGACATTCCGAATACCGTTGCTGCGGCTTGTCGAGCGGCTGCAGACCTTGGCGTATGGATGGTGAATGTTCATGCTCTGGGAGGAGAGGCCATGATGGAGAAGGCTGCTGAGGCACTTGCCGGTTACGAGAAACGCCCCATGCTGATAGCCGTTACCATTCTTACCAGTATGGGAGGAGAGGATTTGATCAAAATTGGTCTATCAGAAAGCCCAGAGGCCAATGTACTCAATCTTGCTGCCCTAGCTGAGAATTCTGGAGCCGATGGTGTTGTATGCTCTCCCAAAGAGGTAACCGCACTTCGTGCTGCTCGTACCGCTGAGTTCCAACTGGTTACTCCAGGTATTCGTCCCGAATGGGCGGCTAAAGGAGATCAGAATAGGATTACGACACCAGCTCAGGCGATTAATATGGGAAGCAATTACTTGGTTATCGGACGACCTATTACCGCAGCGGACGATCCTATGGAAGCGCTTGGTCTAATAGAGCAAGAGCTTTCCCGTTAGGCGCTAGATTTTATTGCTATAAACACCTTGATGGTATAATCTCTCGCACCTTAAATTTACGCTTTTTTATGAATAATTTAGGGCGTATAGGAGAGGTGTCCGAGTGGCTGAAGGAGCACGCCTGGAAAGTGTGTAACGGGCAACCGTTCGAGGGTTCGAATCCCTCTCTCTCCGCCAAATTGTCATTGACAATAATCGTGTAAATCACCATAATGCACGTCCTTCGCGCCCGTAGCTCAGCTGGATAGAGTACCTGGCTACGAACCAGGCGGTCACACGTTCGAATCGTGTCGGGCGCACCATACAAAGTGAAGTATATCAAAGGCTTAGAGTTTACGCTCTGAGCCTTTTTTATTTGTAACGTGGGGAAATCGTGGGGATTTTATCCACGC
>JAOTST010000277.1 GCA_029864785.1 Chromatiales bacterium
TGCGGGCATATTCTTAAATTGCGGGAAGGTGACCTTTGGTTCCCCCTTCTCAACGGGGTAGATCTTGACGCGCACGTCATACCAGCCCGCCTGACCGGTAACCGGATCAGAGTTGGAGAGGTGATCACCATCGGCATGTGCAGGAAGCTCTTCAGAGATCAGGTGGTTGAGCAGGAAGCCCTGATTGGCTTCATTGGCCTTCTTATCAAGATTCCAGGCACCGGATGCCTTACCGACCGCATTCCATGTCCAGACGGTACCGGGCTCGACTGCCTCGGAGTAGCGTGCCATGCAGCGCACCTTGCCATGCATAGACTCGACCCACATCCAACCTCCATCATCGATCCCCTGAGCCTGAGCCGTTGAGGGATGCATGTGCAGGAAGTTATAGGCGTGGATCTGTCTGAGCCACGCATTTTGTGAATCCCACGAGTGGTACATCGCCATAGGCCGTTGGGTGATCGCGTTGAGCGGATAGGTGCGCTTATCGGTGAGCTGTGATTCGATCGGCTCATAGTAGAACGGCAGCGGATCGAAGTAGGTCTCTACCCGTTTGCGCAGACGCTCAGGGGGTTGTCTGCCGAAACTTTTGCCTTGTGCGGCAAGGCGGAACTTCTGTAACACCTCAGAGTAGATATGGATGTTAATCGGCTCGGCATAGCGGGTCATACCGTGGGCCTGTGCCCACTGTAGATAGCCCTGATTCCAGTTACGCATGTACTGGTACGACTTGGGCATCTCGTGATGGTAGACGCAGTTGTTCTTCTCATACATCTGCCACTGATCGGGATTAGGCTCACCCTTGATCGATTTCTGACCACCGTTACCGCGCCAGCCAGCAAGGAAACCCATTCCCGAACCGGGAGCGGTTTCAAAGTTGGTGACAAAATCGGGATAGTCCTTATATTTACGCTTGCCTGAGTCATCGACAAAGATAGGTAGTTTCAGACGGGTACCGAGTTCGATAAGCACCTCCTGGAAGGGCTTGGTATCAAACGAAGGTGGCAGCACCGGGATACGTACCGAATCGACCGGGCCATCAAACTCGGAGATGGGACGGTCAAGCATCGACATACAGTCGTGGCGCTCTAGATAGGTGGTATCAGGCAGCACCAGATCGGCAAAGGCGACCGTCTCGGATTGGAAGGCATCGGCAACGATAATGAAGGGGATCTTGAACTCGCCATCCTCCTCTTTATCGTTGAGCATCTTGCGAACCTCTTCGGTGTTCATTGATGAGTTCCACGCCATGTTCGACATAAACAGGAACAGGGTATCAATCTTATAGGGATCGCCACGCCATGCGTTGGTGATCACATTGTGCATCAGACCATGCACCGAGAGCGGGTGTTCCCATGAGAAGGCCTTATCGATACGCACCGGTTCGCCATCGTCATCGACGAAGAGGTCGTCGGGATCGGCAGGCCAGCCGAGAGGCATCCCATTTAATGGCGTATCGGGTTTAACATCATCCCAACTGGTGGGTGTTTTAGGGCAGGGAGGGATCGGGCGCGGGAAGGGCGCTTTGTGGCGGAAGCCTCCGGGGCGGTCGATGGTGCCTAGGATCGACATCAGGATCGACATGGCGCGGATCGCATGGAAGCCGTTGGAGTGGGCAGCCAGTCCGCGCATCGCGTGGAAGGCGACCGGGTTACCCGTAACGGTATTGTGTTCGTTACCCCAGGCATCGGTCCAAGCAATGGGGAGTTCGATCTTCTTGTCGCGTGCGGTAATTCCCATCTCGTGGGCGAGGCGACGGATGGTCTCTACCGGAATACCGGTAATCGACTCGGCCCACTCAGGGGTGTACTGCTCCAGACGCTCTTTAAGGAGTTGGAATGAGGGTTTTACCGGAGTGCCGTCATCAAGTTCGAATTCACCCATTAGATGGGGATCGGTACCAGGGGTGTGGGTTGAGATCGGCTTGTTGAGTTCGCGATCCCACCACAATTTGTTTTGTGGATCGAAACAACCCTCTTCGGGCGGCACTTCGAAACGGACAAACATGCCGTACTCAGAGCTATCCGGATCCATATTCACCAGCTCTGACGCGTTGGAATAGAGTTGCAGGAACTCACGGTCATAGAGACCAGTTTTGATCAGCTCATGGGAGAGTGCCAGCATCAGTGCGCCATCGGTTCCCGGTTTAATCGGAACCCACTCATCGGCGATGGCCGAGTAACCGGTGCGTACCGGATTGACGGAGATGAAGCGACCACCGTTACGTTTAAATTTCGACAGGGCGATCTTCATTGGGTTGGAGTGATGATCTTCAGCGGTGCCGATCATGATAAAGAGTTTGGCGCGATCAAGGTCGGGGCCACCAAACTCCCAGAAGGAGCCACCAATGGTGTAGATCATCCCTGCGGCCAGATTGACCGAACAGAAACCGCCATGTGCTGCGTAGTTAGGAGTACCAAACTGCTTGGCGAACATTCCGGTGAGCGCCTGCATCTGGTCGCGTCCAGTGAAGAGGGCTAGCTTGCTGGGATCGGTACTACGGATATTACCTAGCCGATCCTCAAGGATCTGGAAGGTCTCTTCCCAGCTGATGGGCTCAAATTCGCCATCACCCCGATCCGCGCCTTTCTTGCGTCTGAGGGGTTGGGTCAGTCGAGCTGGGGAGTACTGCTTCATGATGCCCGAGGCACCTTTGGCACAGATAACACCTTTGTTAAGAGGATGCTCAGGATTGCCCTGTATGTAACGAACTTCACCGTCACGTAGGGTGACGCGTATGCCACAGCGGCAGGCGCACATATAACAGGTGGTATTTTTGACCTCAATACGGTCTAGAGTCTGATCTTGGCTCATAACGGCTCCGAGATGATAAATTTTTCGTCATCACCTCTCTGTTTAATCGTTCGGTAATTTTCTAATATAGCAAAAAAAGGTCTAATATGAACTATCCCATTGGTAATGTTTTTCTTTACTAATTCAGTGCGGTATAGACACTGAGCAATTGATATAAATAGCACAACATATTGAATTATTGACCTATTTTTTATTCTTTGGATTATTTGTCTGTTGCACAAGTATGGTTGATAAACCCCACTTATGCGACCTAAAGATAGTTTAGTTTGGATCTGTCCCGATCAGTCGCTATTGTGTGCCTCCCGAATTAAAAGGGCTGAATTGCGTCCAATGTAGCAGT
>JAOTST010000033.1 GCA_029864785.1 Chromatiales bacterium
CCCTGGCAGTAGTACAACTCATTAGAGGTGGCGGTTTTCTCATTTAAGATCACAGGTATCCGCTCAAGTAGATCGCATTGTCTGAAATGGTTTAAACCGTTGGAGTCTCTATTGTCGCGAAATTGGGCGGGGACGACCAAGATTCCCTGCTCTCCTGCTTGAGGAGCACCAAACCAGATATCGGATTGGCTATATTGTTTATCGGTTACTCGCACAGGTACGGGTCTGGCATACCAGGCGATGTGGCTGGCAAAGGACCAGTTTCCGGCAAAGATAGCGGGTGTATCGCCATCTTTTGTAGGGTGTTCGGCGGCCAGAACTACCGCGCGCTGAGCGGTTTGTTTCCAGCCGTAAAGATCGGCCAATGGGTACTGCCCCTCCTCAAATGGGAGCCAGGGTTGGAATAGCGATGAGAGAAGAATGGTGAGCAATAGAGCACTATAAATGGCTCCGCCCCAGATGAGCAGGCGCACTGTACGCAAATGCTGGTTGCTTACTAGCCAGTGAGCACTAAGTGGGAGCAATAGTGCCCAGCCAAGTAGTGTCCAGTGCGGCAGGCTCAGTTCATAACCACTATTCCAGCCGAAAAAGAGGAGCAGTGGCAGAGCCATCAGTAAAACAAATCGATGTTTGGATTCACGTAAGCCAGCTATTCCCGCCGCGATTCCCGAAATCACCAGTAGGGGGCCGTAGGTGATTAGTTGCCCCGCAAAGGATATTCCCAGACGTTTAATTGACCAGCCACTCTGAGGCATGCCGTGATTGAATTGATAGAGGAAGGAGATCCAGTCGTTACTATAATTCCACCATAAAACAGGCGTGATGAGTAGTGCTGCTAATGCTACCCCGATCCACAACCATGGATTGAGCAGTTGTCGCCATCCCCCCCATACAATTAGTAACAAGGTACTCATGACCAGCAGCACCGCCGTATATTTACTGAGCCCTGCCAGTCCAAATAGTAGGCCAATCCACAGCCAGGTACGGTGTTCACCGTCGATGACTGCACGATGCAGAAGTAGTGCAGAGGCTAACCCCAATGTAAGAAGAGGGGTGTCTGGTAGCAGTGCCAGTGATAACAGATGAAATATAATGGATGACTGGAGTAGTGCCACAGCGATTGCGGGCACCCAGGGGGATGACTCTGGATAAAGGCGTTGGGTCAGTCTGTAGAGTAGCCAACTAGAGATGACCGATAGGGCGATGGGCCAGAGCCGCAGGGCAAATTCACTGTCAGAAAATGGAAGTACCGTCGCCAATATCCATCCGACCAGAGGGGGATGGTCAAAGTAGCTCCAGTCGAGATGGTAGGCATAAAGGACGTAGTGAGACTCGTCACCCGATAACTCAAATTGTCCTGCAACGAGTAGATGGATCAGTGTCAATAGCGTAACTAACGCGACTGTTCCCCGTTCTGCGGGGGAGAAATTATTAATATTGAGTCGTCCCAAAGATGCGGATCTCGTACAGTTTGAGTGGATGGATATATTGTATCAGATGACCCGTGATGCATCATTGAGCGATGAGAGCGTGGTGATTGGATGAATCGCTATAATTATTTAAGTGCTGAGCGGTTTGTCTCTTAAATATTTTTGAGCTCAGTTATGGGGTGAAGGTGTCACACTTTTAATCTATTTGGACTTTGTGAGCATAGTTTTTTGTATCCTCACATTAGAGTGGTGTATTCTTCGAGTATGACTTTACAACTTGCCGCCATCGCTAGCGGGGGTGCTATCGGTGCCCTACTTAGATTCTGGATCTCAAATGGAGTCTACAGCGTTATCGGGCGCGATTTTCCCTATGGCACGCTCGCAGTCAATATTATTGGCTCCTTCGCGATGGGTATCGGCTTTATCCTGTTGGTTGAACGGGCAGCGCTCGCTCCAGAGTGGCGTGCATTTTTACTGGTTGGTCTGCTGGGTGCGTTGACGACCTTTTCTACCTTCTCTATTGAGACGCTTAATCTGATTGAGGCGGGAGCTATTCTCAAAGCTGGACTCAATATGATGCTCAGCGTCACGGTCTGTATGATTGCAGTTTGGGGTGGTGTTTTATTGGCGAGGCAACTATGAGTTTAGAAAATGTTTCTGTAGTTCGGATCTACCTGCGTGAAGAGGGAGATATTCTTAATCGGGTTCTGAAACTCCTTAAGGGGCATGTTCGCGGGGTGACTGCCTTGAGAGGAATTGCTGGAATCGGTGAGCACGGTGATTTACACACTTCGGCACTGATCGATCTATCGCTCGAATTACCCTTGATTGTCGAGTTTTTTGAGGAAGCCGAAAAAGCTGAGGGTTTGATTAAGATGCTCAATGAGCTCGATGGGATTCACCATATTCTTAGTTGGTCTGCTACGGTAAAGAGTTGATTAGAGCTACATCATCTGTGCCGGATGAGATAAAATCGCACTCGACTAAAATCAACTTGACCTGAAAAAAGAATAATCTATGTTAGATCCCAAGATTTTCCGTACCAACCTTGCTGAGACGGCAGAGCAACTTGCCCGTCGTGGCTTCGTCGTTGATGTTGTGACCATTGAAACCCTGGAGGCGGAGCGCAAGACCATCCAGACCCGTACCCAGGAGCTTCAAAACGAGAGAAATAAAAGCTCGAAGTCGATCGGGCAGGCTAAGGCCGCAGGCGAAGATATTCAGCCACTACTTGATGCGGTGGCCAATTTGGGGAGCCAGCTCAAGGAGGCCGAAGGCCGCCTCAGTGAAATTCAGGAAGAGCTGAATAGTATCTTGATGGGGATTCCTAATATTCCTGATGAGAGTACACCCACAGGTCAAAGTGAAGATGACAACCTTGAGATACGTAAGTGGGGTGAGCCGCGTGCATTCGATTTTGAGCCCAAGGATCACGTTGACCTCGGGGCGGATATTGGTCAGCTCGATTTTGATACAGCCGCCAAACTGACCGGTTCGCGTTTTAGCGTGATGACCGGGCCTTTGGCGCGACTTCACCGTGCGCTGATCCAGTTTATGCTTGACCTGCACACCGAGCAGCACGGCTATCAAGAGAGTTATGTCCCCTATATTGTCAATGCCGATAGTCTGAGAGGCACCGGTCAGCTTCCCAAATTTGAAGAGGATCTCTTTCTGCTTCGAACCGATAACGATATCCCCTATTATCTGATTCCCACCGCTGAGGTGCCTGTGACCAATATGGTGCGTGACACCATCATTGATGCAGAGAAGATGCCGCTTAAATTTACCGCTCACACACCATGCTTTCGATCAGAGGCAGGCTCCTACGGTAGAGATACACGGGGCATGATTCGTCAACATCAATTTGAGAAAGTGGAGATGGTACAGATCGTCAAACCTGAAGGTTCGATGGATGTACTTGATGAGCTGACAGGCCATGCTGAAAAGGTGCTACAACTGCTTAATCTTCCCTATCGCGTACTCGATCTCTGTACCGGTGATATCGGTTTCTCGGCGTGTAAAACGTATGACCTTGAGGTGTGGCTACCGGGTCAACAGGCCTATCGAGAGATATCATCCTGCTCACTGTTCCGTGATTTTCAGGCGCGGAGAATGCAGGCACGCTGGCGTAACCCTGAGACTGGAAAGCCCGAGCTGGTTCACACGATTAATGGTTCGGGTCTCGCAGTCGGCAGAGCGCTCGTTGCCGTGATGGAGAACTATCAACAGGCTGACGGTTCGATCGAGGTGCCCGAGGCATTACAACCTTACATGGGCGGTCGCACAGTGATCACTGCTAACGATTAATATTATCTGGAACCAACGAATTACATGAAAAATATTCTCTTATTATTACTCTCTATCGTCTCATTTAATGCATGGGGCTGTTACGACCGTTCGCTTAGCGAGGGAGAAAACCTGACCAATTGCACCAAGGCTGCAAAACAGGGCATCGTCTCGGCACAGGGGACACTCGGTGCGATCTACTATGCGGGTAAGGGGACTGCACAGGATTACAAACTGGCGGAAAAGTGGTTTAGAAAGGCCGCTGAGCAGGGCTATGCCATTTCGCAGCAATCACTTGGGCGTCTCTATGCTCTAGGGCACGGTGTGCCTAAAGATTTAAAGGAGGCGGCCAAGTGGTATCGGAAGGCGGCTGAAAATGGTGTCGCCTCATCACAGGCTCAGATGGCGGTTATCTATGTGACTGGCGATGGGGAAGATATGGACACCATTGAGGGCTACAAATGGGCCATTATCGCAGCAGGAAATGGTCACAAGCCATCGGTTGATTTTAGAGACAATATTGCCAAGAGTATGACGATGGATCAGATCGTTGAAGCCGTTGCTCGTGCTAAGGCGTGGAAAGAAGCGCACAAAAAATAGAGCTGATTAGAGGTCGCTAGCGTTTAGTCGTCAACCACCTCAAAGCTCGCCTCTGCGGTCGACCTATCGATCGATACCCACATCGTACAGTGAGCGTGTAGCTGGTAAGGGTCATCGCCGCTACAGCTACAGCCTCCATTAATCTCGGTAAAGAAGACGGTCACCTTGGTCTGAATATGCTGATCATTATCTCTGCTCTCAAATACCGTTACAGTAATATTGCTGTCATCAACTTTGCCGCTCTCAGTCAGTCCCTTCTCTAGAGGAAATGTGCCTGACGGCATCCCCTGAAGTTCGTTTTTGATGATTCTGGAATAGCTGTTGGTAGACCACGCTTTTAAGGCATTTGGAAGTTGGGGCATGGATATTCCTTAAAAGTAGCAGAGTCGATTTATTGCGACCGATTATACGTCAATCAATGATTCACTAAATCTTGACATCTAAATTTATATATCTATAATTCGAAATATGTCGAAGTATGAAAGTGATTTAGCCACCGATTTAGAGACTCTCGCCGAGATGTTCAAGGCGTTGAGTAATCCGCATCGTCTCTCCCTTTTTAACCGCCTACTCACCTGCTGTGTGCCGGGTACCGTTTGCGATGTTGATACCGCCACCCACTTTAATGTGGGGCAGTTGGGGGAGGGGATAGACATTGCACCATCAACCCTGTCACACCACCTTAAAGAGCTTAACCGTGCGGGCCTGATCCAGATGCAGCGCAAAGGTCAACAGGTTGAGTGCTGGGTGGAGCCCTCTATTTTAAAAGAGATAGGCTCCTTCTTTAATCAAAAAAATAGGATATCAAAATGAGTTCAGATTGTTGTTCACCCAAAGAGAGTCAAAATAACCATGCGGCTCATGACGAGCATCGCCAGACAGTGCGTGATGCCTATGCCAAGGTAGCTAATGCGGAAAATGCCGATAGCTGCTGTGGACCTGAGTCGAGCTGTTGCGGCGTCTCAGATGATGATTCGATCAACACCCTTATCTCGACCCGTCTTGGTTATAGTGAAGATGAACTGGCCAAGGTACCTAGCGGGGCTGATATGGGGCTTGGTTGTGGTAATCCGCAGGCAATTGCATCATTAAAGCCAGGCGAAGTGGTGGTTGATTTGGGGGCAGGCGGTGGTTTCGACTGTTTCCTCTCCGCGCACGAAGTGGGTGAAACAGGTCGTGTGATTGGTGTCGACATGACCCCCGATATGTTGAGCAAGGCGCGCAACAACGTCGAGAAAGGGAACTTCAAAAATGTGGAATTTCGTCTGGGTGAGATCGAGTACCTCCCGATTGCCGATGAGACGGTCGATGTCATTATCTCTAACTGTGTGATCAATCTATCGCCCAACAAAGAGCAGGTTTTTAAAGATGCCTTTCGAGTGCTTAAGCCCGGTGGACGTTTGGCGATCTCTGATGTAGTCGCTACCGTTGAGTTGCCGCAAGAGATGAAAGACGATGCGGGTTTGATTGCCGGTTGCATGGGGAATGCCTCACTTATTGAAGATCTGAAGCAGATGATTAAGGCTGCCGGATTCAAGCATGTGGCGATCAATCCAAAAGATGAATCTAAAGAGTTTATTCGTGACTGGGCTCCCGATCACAATATAACGGACTATGTGGTTTCAGCTTCGATTGAGGCTATTAAGCCGGGGGGAGAACCTGAGGGCTGTTGTGGTTCGTGCTGTTAACCAATAAATAGAGGAGAGGCTTGTGATGCAATATCTACAAGCCTCTCTTTATTATACGATTAAGATTCCAACTTAAAGGCCTTGACCTGATCTCGTAGCTTTCCTGCCTGCTCACTTAAGGATTCACTAGCGGCTGCGGCCTCTTCGACCAGAGCCGAGTTTTGCTGCGTATTGTCATCCATAATATTAAGGGCCTGACTCACCTCATGGAGTGATGAGGATTGAGATTGTGATGCATCTGCGATCTCCCTATTGGTACGTTCAACCTGCTCAACAGCAGCAACGATCTCATCAAATACCAGACCAGATTTATCCACCATCTGATGTCCCTGTTTCACTTTTTGGGCGCTGTCATTAACCAGTTGTTTAATGTGTGCTGCGGACTCAGCACTCTTTAGAGCCAACATTCGCACCTCTTGTGCGACAACGGCAAATCCACGTCCTTGGTCGCCTGCTCGTGCGGCTTCCACGGCAGCATTAAGTGCAAGCAGATTGGTCTGAAATGCGATGTCATCAATGACACTGACGATATTGGTGATGTTCTTGCTAGACTCCGCGATCTCCTCCATGGCGACTGTTGCCTGCTTGACTACTTGATTTCCTCCAATGGCTTTCTTGCCAGCATCAGTTGTAGTCTCTACGGCCCTATTAGCTAAATTGGCACTCTCTTTTACAGAGGCAGTGAGATCATTGGTATTCTCATTGATTCGACTGAGCTCGATACCTTGCTGTTCAGTGCGCTCACTTAGATTGTTATTACCCTGTGCAATCTCGCTTGATGCGAGATCAACATCGACACCCGCTTGGTTTATTTCGGTCACGAGGCTGTGCAGGTTATCTCGCATTTCGATGAGCGCGGCAGCGGCCATTCCAATCTCATCTTCTGAGTGCTTGGTAACCTCTACGGTTAGATCGCCCGAAGCGATACGTTGTATAGCCTCAACTATTTTAGATAGGGGGGTTGTGACAAAACGTTGTGTTCCCCAAAGTGATACACCTAATACAATTAAGCTTAAAATGACCGTTACAATGGTAATGGTTGTTCTGAAGCTTGAGACCTCCGTGGACATCTCTTCAAGTGATATGCGTATTGCGACTGCGCCCAACAATTCACCCTCTTTAACGGCATGGCAGGTCAGACAATTTTTTCCCAGATAATTTTTAGAGGCAATGATGGGTTTAATGACTCTTAACTCTGATGGACTTCCATT
This sequence comes from Chromatiales bacterium, assembly GCA_029864785.1. Classification (GTDB taxonomy): domain Bacteria; phylum Pseudomonadota; class Gammaproteobacteria; order Thiohalomonadales; family Thiohalomonadaceae; genus JAOTST01. The sequence continues at coordinate 7,216 of JAOTST010000033.1, forward strand.
TTTTGAAATAATCTCGGTATGAGATTTCCCCGTTTGTATCACCTGTTTTTCGATTGAATCATAAGGCTTCTCATCGGCCAGTCCTGGACCATAAACCTTATTAACATTGGGCCCCCTGATGACGCGTAGCTCATTAATATCATTGGCTTCACGAACCTGTTCAAGGTACAGATTACGTTGACTTATGGTACCTGTCATCATCATTCCCGTGAGGCTTGCTAAAGTCATTTGATGAATCCCGGCAGAAAAATCGGTGGCCTGTTTAATCGCCATTTTCTCCTGCTCAATCGAGGACCAAGTGATGATTATTGATGTCATCATGGCCAGTAGCATCAGAAAAGTGAGTGCGTATCGAGTCCCGATACGTAAATCCAAAATCATTTTGAACATAAAATGCTCCTAATAGGCGGCGATTATTAATAATATCCACAAATATAGTGCAGATTTAGTATTAAAAACAATAAAATTAAAGTAAAGGTTTGCAGGTAGGTGCTATCAGTCGACTATCACTGACCTTATGTCGCTAATTGAGTGGTATTTACAACGATTTTTGGGGGTTAATTTGGGGGTTAATTTGGAGAAAGTATATTTATAAGGTTATAGCAGATATAAAGAAGGGAGCAATTGCTCCCTATCATTTTTTGAGGATGTTGATTAGCTGTTTAATTATCACACTTAATATTCTTAGCGGTATCACGTACTAAGCCGTTATAAGCAAAGATTGTCCAATCTACTGTACCTCGTCCATTGCGTACTTTGTCATTGCTCACAGAACACTTATCGCTATAACCACTGTCACAACTGGTGACTTGAGCGCAACCAGATAGATACTTCTTTCTATCTGATGCATATTGAAAGTCATATTTTGCACACAATGAGCCAGACTTACAGTAGAGCGTTCCGCTAGCCATCTTCTTCTTGGCTGCTCCTGTATCTTCCTGGGCACACATATCAGCTAGATCACCCATACCCATATCGCGCATCATTCTATCGGCACTTTTACCAGCACCTTCAGCCATCACTTCCATAGACGCGCAGCTTTCGGCAATGCTGGAAGCACGTGTCGCCGTACTAATTATGGAGAAAAAAAATAAGGGTTACAGTTATCGCGTATTTCATATGCTTTCCTTGTTTATAGTTACTAGTTGTTCTTGTTTAATAAAATTAATTTTTAAATTCTGAGATGGAAAATTAATAGCTAATTGGTTTATCCTATTTCAGAAATAGACAGACTAATTGCCGCTTGTATCTTCATTGTCTTCGTTTTCACCAATATCACGAATTTCATCAGTTACTGACCTAACTAAATCTTCTGCCATGGTGCCTTCTGCAACATCATCCAGATCGTCAGCAACACAATCCTTCTCTGTCCAAGAGCAGTCGCCTGCTATCAAACTTGTTGAGAAACAAAGTACACCCACAAGTAATAATAATTTTTTAATATATTTGTGCATTTTTATTCCTTAATTTTTTCTCACTAAAGTTTAATCGACAGAATTGTGAGGAGTTTGCATCTGTCACGGTATAAATTATTAACGCTATTTAAAGATAGAAAAATATTAACAGCCCTATCGGGCAACACCTCTTCCCGGTGTCCTGTTGACCTTTTTCGGGGTACACAAACAGCTAAACGTCTGCCCGTCTTTTAAGGTGAGTTCTACTTTGTCAAAAAACCTTCTTTTCTCTATGATCTCTCTATTCCATGTTGGTCGGATTTGGCGACCGACGCTGAAATTTTTATTCCCACATGTTCTCGTCATATGTTCATTAGCCTTTCGCAGTAAAGTAGGTTCTGCACCATCGGAACGCAGGTGATCTATACCCTTAGATGTAAGGATGGGCAGTGGGTGTGTAGAGAGCGGAGGGGTGAATGTAGTGCATTTATCAGCCTGGGAACGACCACTTGGCTGGGAAGTATTTGTAGGGTTATAAGCTACAGATGTATTGCTGTTGCGAGGTTTAGATGAAGCATTGCTATTCAATCGAGATTGAGTAGGGTTCACAGGAATAACAGTGTTTGCAGAGGTGTTTTTCTGATTCTTACTGTTAGTTTGACTGGCAATACGATTCAATTGTTGCTGGTAGAGTGATGGTTTACGCTGTTTAAGTTTTTGTTGTTTAATTATTTCTTGATACTTTTTCATTTCCTCGTTGTAAATTGCTGAAGCACTTTGCTGTTGGCTTCGGGTATTCATCATTTCTCTTACAGTTGGGTTGTTTGATCGGGCAGGGCTGCTGTCTTGCAACGATTTTTGATACATATTGCTCAGCTGTTTGCCTTTGCCATCTTTTACCCATATATCGTTAACGGTTGCCGACATAACCTTAGCTCTATTGTTAGCAGATATATTTGCACTGCCAGCAATGCCTGCAACAGCAACAGTTGCAAATATTTTACCAAAGCTGCTTGAGCGTTTTTTATTAGTTCTTCCACCATATGCCGCGAGAGCGGCTGATGTTTTCTTATATCCTTTTCCAAGATCGCTTGCTGTTTGGCCTTTTCTGTTTCTTAAGTTAGGGCTGGCACCATATTGTAATAGCGCCTCCACGGTACTATATCGACCTTCATTAGCCGCCAAATGCAATGCGGTATCTCCATCTTTATCTTTGATATCAGGGTCGGCTCCGGCTTTTAAAAACTGTTTCATTGTTTTCATGTATCCCTTGCT
>JAOTST010000279.1 GCA_029864785.1 Chromatiales bacterium
TTTGGCGTAGCGAGGCATCAACTCATCTTTTAGATGCATCGCTTCGCGGTCAAGGGTGAGTGACTCCATCGCACGATGCGCCTTGAGCATGATGGTTCCCGCAGGGGTCTCGTAGCAACCACGTGACTTCATGCCGACATAGCGATTTTCGACAATGTCATCACGGCCAATGCCATTTTCACCACCAACCTTATTCAGATACTCCATTACTGTAGCAGGGCTCATCGTTTCACCATTGATGGCGACAATATCGCCTTTTTCATAGGCAATCTCTAGATAGGTTGCTTGATCAGGTGCCTGCTCAGGGGAGACTGTCCAGCGCCACATATCATCCTCTGGCTCGTTCCATGGGTCTTCTAGAATGTCGCCTTCGTAAGAGATGTGAAGCAGATTGGCATCCATCGAGTAGGGCGATTTTTTGCTCTGCTTGGCAAAATCGATGGGGATGTTGTGCTCTTTGGCATAGTTCATCAGCTTCTCGCGTGAGAGCAGATCCCACTCACGCCAAGGTGCAATAATTTTAATATCGGGGTTGAGGGCGTAGGCTCCTAGTTCAAAACGAACCTGATCATTCCCTTTACCGGTTGCCCCGTGAGAGATGGTATCCGCTCCGGTCTCTTTGGCAATTTCAATGAGGCGTTTTGAGATTAATGGACGTGCGATTGAGGTACCGAGCAGATATGCGCCCTCATAGATGGCATTGGCTCGAAACATTGGGAAGACATAGTCGCGTGCGAACTCTTCTCTCAGATCCTCGATGTAGATCTCTTTAATACCCATATCTTCTGCCTTTTTACGAGCAGGTTCTACCTCTTCACCTTGGCCTATATCGGCGGTAAATGTGACAATTTCACACTGATACTCATCCTCTAGCCATTTGAGAATAATTGAGGTATCAAGGCCGCCTGAGTAGGCGAGAACAACTTTATTTGTCTTGGACATGAGAGCTCCAGCAGAGGATCGATTAGTAATGGAGCCGAATTATACAGGAGCGGATGATGGATGGTGTAGCGTTCATCAACTAAATGGAAAATAGGCGGTCTCTTTCCCGCCAGTTTGCGGGAGACTATTTTCCAGTTTCAACCATATCTGCAGTGATTGGCGCAAAGAGCGAAGGTGCAGCGCTGGGAGGAGGAGGGGGTTCTGTTTTGGTTGCCGCAGGTGCCTTTGCAGCATCCGGTGCAACGAGAGGGGGGGCTGATGGCGTGGGGGAGGTCGGTGTTGTAGGCGCTGATGCTTGTGGCGCAGGTTTATCCACGGCCGTTTTAGTGATGGGTGTCACCAGTTTAGAGACTTTAGGCTTTGGCGCCTGATACTTCGGCTCCTGTCCAGGCAGGTTGTCAAATATGTTATCAAATTCAAAGTCAGGAATTGGGGTAGGTGGTGGTGGCTCTTTATTAAAGAGGGTGAACAGTGCTACACGATTACGTGTCCGCCCTTTTGCGGTACGGTTGCTCTGAATAGGCATCCGTTCGCCGTAGGATTTGATATTTAGATCGATATCACCGCTGCCAATTCCGTGGCTTGCAAGATAGTTCTGAATTGTTTTGGCACGGCGTTCGCCCAGCTTGTCGTTAATATTGCGGAAACCTTTGCTATCGGTATATCCCTTGATATGCGCCCATTTGATGGAGGGATCCGCTTTGACATAGCGAATAATCTCGTTGAGTCGACGTTTATCGATTGCCGACAAGGTACTGCTCCCGGTGCGAAAGTAGAATTTACTCTCTTTCACATATTCAAACTGATAGGGCATCAGCTGACTGAGACAGGTGATAAATTGGTTGTAGTGTGGCTGAAAATTAACACTTGAGAGAGCGGCATTGACCTCTCTATTTCCATCCTCTTTGACGTAGTAACGAATCGTGGGAAATAATCCTTGTTCCAATTCTGTGAGCGCGACACGTGCCTGTTGTGCTTTAAATTTTACCTGAGTGGTTGGTTCATTGAGCTGGAAACTATCGAGCAAGCGGCTCTTTTGTTGATGCCTCCATAGGGGAGGGCGAGCGATAAGCTCTACTTCACGCTCGGCTCTATTGGGGTGTATCAGATCGACTTTAAGGTTAAGTTTGCCACCTGCGATGCGTCGAAAAGTCGCTTCACCAAAGTTGGGTATGGTCTGCTTCAGACTACAGCGGAATTTGTTATCGCCCTCACTGAGCCAGACACTATTGTGTTCATTGGCTCCAAACTGTTGAATAACGGCATGCGCTGGCATGGTAAGCAGCAAAAGCAGTGGGAGCAGAAGATAGGGCATAGATATATCGTTAATTGGTTTGTTATTAATGGTTATCGACCAGAATGGCTCCGATCTTTAGTCAATAGAGGCATTAGAATTTACTAATGCTTGGATTTTAATAATGTTCAGGTTAGCATACGAGCTCTTTAGATGAATAGAATAATGAATCTCATCTTTAGAAATAATAATTAATTATTTAGGAGGATGTATGTCGATTGATCGTGTCGTTTTTTTCGTAGCAGGTCTGTTTATTATGCTTAGTCTTGCTTTGGGTGTTCAAGGAAGTCCCATCTTCCACCATGAGTACTGGCTCTGGTTCACCGCTTTTGTAGGAGCTAATCTCTTTCAGTCATCTATTACAGGTTTCTGCCCTATGGTCATCTTTTTGAAGATGTTTGGTCTTAAGCCCGGACAGGCTTTCGGTTGATCGCGTAAAGGTGTTATAAAGTAAAAAGGGCTCTGCATTGCAGAGCCCTTTTTACTTCTGAGACAATTTTTTATTGGGGGCGTCGAGCCTCTCTAATGTTTTGGTTGACATAAATAACGCTGGATCGATGCGCACCCCGTTCAAATTTACGCTCCAGTGAAGGTGTGGTCCTGTCACTCGTCCGGTCATACCTACAGTGGCAATCTTCTCTCCCTGAGCAACGATGTCGCCTTTTTTAACGGTGAGGGTGTTGAGGTGGCAGTACATGGTGACCACCCCCTGCCCATGATCGACAAAAATGGTGTTGCCATTAAAGAAGAAGTTTCCAGTATCAACTACTTTTCCAGCGGCAGGGCTGACCACCGAGGTGCCCATGGGCGCCGCGATATCCATACCGCTATGGGGCTTTCTGGGTTGATTGTTAAAGAAGCGTCGACGACCAAAATTGCCGCTTAAGCGGCCTGAGACAGG
>JAOTST010000278.1 GCA_029864785.1 Chromatiales bacterium
CTTCTAGTGAGCCATGACTTCCATGCACTAGTGCGTCCTGTACTTCATGCAAGAGAGCGGTGTTGTTTGTACCCCTCATAAATTTGAAATAATTTCATAAGTCGTTCTCGTTGTCCTGACTATCACGACACTCATACTCTCACAGGATTAGTCGGGAGCTGCTACGGCAATATAACTCTAGATTCTAATTGTGAGCCGGAGTTGATACTATTATTGGCATAGTGGAGGGGAATAAAGATGTTTCAAAGAACGAAAGCGTGTGTTGGGACACTGGCCTGTCGATTTCGGTTTGCGCTACTGTTTGCAGCAATCATTTTGGCAGGGGTTATTTTCTATATCGTTTTCATGATGGAGTAGAATCTATTTATGATTAGTGTGAATACCACCACCGTTGCGGCAATTGACCTCGGATCAAACAGCTTCCACCTGATCGTTGCCCGTGTTTCCGATGAGCATTTTCAAATTATCGACAATATGCGTGAGATGGTGCGTCTTGCCGCAGGACTGGATGAGAATAACCGTCTTGATAAAGAGTCGCGTAAAAGGGCTCTTGATTGCCTAGGACGCTTTGGTCAGCGGTTACAGGATATCCCCGAAGAGGGGGTGCGAATTGTCGGAACTAACACCCTGCGAAAGGCACAAAATTCCAAAGCATTTCTGCTTGAGGCAGAGAAGATTCTTGGGCACTCCATTGAGATCATTGCCGGGGTCGAGGAGGCGAGGATGATCTATCTGGGGGTTTCGCATTCACTTCCCAATAGTGGACAAAAAAATCTGGTGGTCGATATCGGTGGTGGTAGTACCGAAATTATTATCGGGGAGAGTTTTGAACCGCAACGGATGGAGAGTCTTTACATGGGGTGTGTCAGCTTTAGCAAACGCTATTTTGCTGATGATGAGATCACCCCTCAGCGTGTGGAGTCTGCACGAATGGCCGCGCATCTTGAACTACATCCCTATGCAGTCAAGTATCGTCGTGGCCGATGGCAGCTGGCTGTGGGTGCATCCGGTACCATTAAAACAGTACGCGATATTGTGCAAGCAAATGGTTGGAGTGAGGCAGGGATTAGTTATCAAGGGCTTATCAAGCTGGTTAAAAGCCTGGTTGATGCGGGTTCCATTGGTAATATTGAGCTCGCAGGGCTTAAATCGGAACGGAAAGCGGTCATTGTAGGGGGAGCCGTTGTTTTGTTGGCAATCTTTGAAGCGCTAGATATTGAGTTAATGCAGGTCTCCGACTGGGCGCTCAGGGAGGGGGTGATCTACGACATGCTCGGTCGTGATGAGCAGGAAAATATCAGAGAGCGAACCATATCATCACTTTCTCAGCGCTATCATATTGATCTTGAACAGGCGGAGCGGGTGACCGAAAGTGCCAAGCAGATCTTCAAGCAGGTAAAGGGGGACTGGGGACTATCCAAGTCGCGGTCAAGGGTGTTGCTTGAGTGGGGCGCTCACCTGCATGAGATTGGGCTCGACATTGCCCATAGCCAATATCATAAGCATGGGGGGTATCTACTCGAACACTCCGACCTCCCTGGATTATCACGTCAGGATCAGCAGCAGTTGGCATTTTTAGTGCTGGCTCATCGACGAAAGATTCCTGTACAGCTACTCAAACAGTTTCAAAAACCACAGCGTGTTGAGTTGAGTCGGTTAATGGTAATTTTACGCCTTGCGGTGCTGATTCATCGTAGTCATCATCAGAGCGATTGTAATCTCGATATTACGGTTGACGGTGATGATATGGTGCTGAAATTTGCAAAAAAATGGCTCAGCGAACATCCGTTGACTCAAGCAGACCTTGAGCAGGAGGGAAAATATCTATCCTCGGCGGGATTTACGCTTAAATTTAGTTAGTGGTCCAATTTTATGGGCATCGCTTATATCGAAACGAGGTGATTTTTTAAGGTATGTACGAGTCATGCTGCGTTGAAGATTGAATGTGTTGTCAGGGATTAAGTTGCATCAAATAGTGTGAGAACTCAAAGGTCTAATAGACCTGCTATTAATATGTGATTGATATGGATCATAGGGATTTAGGGGAGATCTAGGGTATATTGCTTTCACAATGAAAATATTATGTAAAACACCTTTGCTGCAGAGTATTTTACGGTTAGTTTTTCCGTTGGTATCACTTCTGCTACTCTCTCCCATTGCCCCCCTCGCAGAAGAGATAGAGGCAACTATAGGGGTTCTGGCCAAACGTGGTGCGGCGCACGCACGCGGTAAGTGGCAACCGACGGCTGACTATCTTAGCCGAGAAATTCCTAACTATCATTTCACTATTAAACCACTCAATTTTGAGGAGATCTCTCCTGCCGTAGCGGCAGGGGATATCGACTTTATTCTTGCTAACCCCTCATTTTATGTGGAGCTTGAAGCACTTTATGGTGCAAATAGGGTTGCAACACTCAGAAATCGTGTCGGAGATATCTTTACCTCCCAGTTTGGTGGTGTGATTTTCACACGTGCCGAACGTGACGATATTAATGAGTTGAAAGATCTAAAAGGCCGCTCTTTTATGGCGGTTGAAGAGAACTCGTTGGGAGGCTTCCATATGGCGTGGGGGGAGCTTCAACAGAACGATATTAATCCCTATGTAGATTTTAGCGCCTTGACGTTTGGCGGAACGCATGATGCGGTCGTTTATGCCGTTCTGAATGGTGATATTGATGTGGGCACGGTACGTACCGATACGCTCGAACGGATGGCGCAAGAGGGCAAGATTGATCTCAATCATATTAAGGTTATCAATCATGAACAGCCTGATGAGAAACTGGATATCCACTTTCTACACAGTACACGGCTCTATCCAGAATGGCCTTTTGCAAGTCTTAAATCGACATCAGCTAAGTTATCTCAAATGGTGGCGGTTGCCCTGTTACGTATGCCTCCTGATAGTGAAGCGGCTACTGCGGCAAAAAGTGCCGGTTGGGGAGCTCCCTTAAATTATCAGCCGGTACATGACCTACTCAAGAGTTTGAAGATAGGCATCTACCAAAATTACGGAAAGATCACTCTCTGGGATGTGTTACGTAGCTACTGGTACTGGCTCGTGTTTGGACTATTGCTTGTCGTCATCATGTTGGCCGTCATATCGTATATTGCAAAACTTAATCGTGGACTTGTGAGGT
>JAOTST010000034.1 GCA_029864785.1 Chromatiales bacterium
TGGCGATGCCCTACCCAAGACAATTACTGTTCAACGTCTTGAAACAACAGCGATTAATAGCCACTTTAGTGCAAATACGGCATCACAACAGGTGGCGCTCGACAAGTTCCTCCTCAACTTTGATCAGAGCACCTTTAAGGGTCATGCCTCAGTAACTAATTTTTCCAAACCGGCGATTCGTTACGACTTTGATATCAACAGCGTCAATATTGACCGATACTTTCCACCCACCAAAAAGAGTCCGTCAAAAGCCCCTCCAACGGCGAATTCAACAACCACCGCGGCGGCCAGTTCGGCCGCTGAAGAGCCGCTTCCAATACCTGTCGCCCTACTCCGCACACTCGATATTGATGGTTCTCTACGCCTCGGCGCGCTACAGGTAATGAACCTCCATACCCAAAACATGGTGGCTAAAATTAGAGCCAAGGACGGAAAAATCGATCTTGCCCCCCTCTCAGCCGAGCTCTATCAGGGTAAATTTGGTGGAGAGATAACCATTGATGTGCGCAAAAATATTCCTGTAATCAAAGTCAAAGAAAAGCTCACCGAAGTGGCCTCCGGCCCTCTGCTAAAGGATCTGCTAGGCAAAGATTATGTCACTGGTAAAGCGCTGCTGAATGCCAATATAACCACTAAAGGTGACCGCATCAGCCAATTCAAAAAAGGACTCAATGGTACGGCTGAACTCCGCTTTGAGGATGGCGCTGTGAATGGTATCGACATCGCCCAGCTCATTCGAGATGCCTACGCCGCTTATAAGAAGCAACCGGCTGCAAAATCATCCAACAAACCACAAACTGACTTTGCCCTGCTAAGTGCATCGGTCAAGATCAAAAATGGTGTTGTTTTTAATAAGGATCTTAGTGCCAAATCCCCACTATTACGCATTGCTGGGGCGGGTCAGGCTGATTTGGTTAGCGAAAAAATTGATTACCGAGTAAAGGCCGGCATCGTTAATACCCTTGAAGGTCAGGGCGGTAAATCACTTTCAGATTTAAAGGGATTAACCATTCCTCTGATCATAAAGGGGACATTCTCTGAACCGAAATTTAGTGTCGATCTCGCTCAACTACTGAACGAAAAAGCGAAGGCTCAAATTGATGCTGCTAAGGCAAAAGCTCGTAACAGGGCACAGGAAAAACTTAACGCTGAAAAGGAGCGCCTTAAGAAAGATCTACTCAATAAGTTAAAAAGCCAATTCAAATTACCGTTCTGATAAATTTTTTATGATTGAGTATTCATCAACGTGCCCCAATCTTTTTTAAGTTACATACGCCTGTCCGGTCAAAAATAGGAAAAGATTATGCTTTCACAATGGCAAAAATTTCTCACCAACCATCATCCTATAACCGATAGCCCCCTATCGATTGACGAGAATATACTGGTTGATCTCCCTCATCTCGGAATTATTGAAGCCAAGGGTGATGATTGTGACGAATTTCTCCAGGGCCAACTGACCAACGATATCCGTTTACTGACACCATCGACAGGACAACTGTCAGGCTACTGCTCTCCCAAAGGACGAATACTTGCACTGTTGCGTATGTTTAAGCGTGACGACAGTATATTTATGTTGTTGCCTAAGGAGACACTCGAAGCAACACTGAAACGTCTTACCATGTTTGTTATGCGCTCACAGGTGGTGCTCTCTGATGAGAGCCCACAATGGGTCTGCTTTGGAATTTCAGGGCCTGATGCAGCCACCGCATTGGCTGCTCACACATCGAGCCTGCCCGAAGGAGAGTCAGGTGTCATCTCAAATAACGAGTTAACCCTGCTGTCTCTCAGCCCCTATCAGCAGCGATATATTCTTTTTACCACCGCTGACAAGGCAGAAGAGATCTGGGGCTCAATAAGCAGTTCATTTACAGTCGTCCCCCAAGCACAGTGGGATCTGCTCGATATTCATGCGGGTCTCCCTCATATCGAGGCAAGCACTGTTGAGGCATTTGTGCCTCAAATGGTCAATCTGCAGTTCCTTAACGGCATCAATTTCAAAAAAGGGTGTTATACCGGACAGGAAGTGGTCGCTCGCATGCAGTATCTTGGAAAGCTGAAGCGTCGAATGTATCATGCGCATGTTGCGACAAGTGATGTACCTAAGGTGGGAGATGAGATAGAGTCTCCACAGTCGAGTAGTGGGCAAGGCGCCGGCAAGATTGTGACTGTCGCTCCCTCTCCTGATGGAGGTTTTGAGTTGCTAGTGGTTGCCGAGACCGAGTCCGCCGAAAAGGGCTCGCTCCATTTAAAGGGAAGTGAAGCGGCATCACTCACTATTACCGAGCTTCCTTATTCAGTTGAAGCCACCGTTTAACCACATAATTTAAAAAATGAACTCCATCAATAAGGATTTACGATAAAGATATGGCCCAGCAGGAGACAGCAGAACTATTTGTAAAAGAGGTCATCAGTGAGCTTAAAAAAGGGACCCTCAAATTACCCACCCTGCCCGACGTTGCCATGCGTGTGCGTCAGGCCATTGATGATGAACACTCGACCAGTAATGATATTGCATCCGTTATCTCATCAGACCCTGCTCTCAGTGCCCGTCTGATACTCATGGCCAACAGTGCCATGATGCGGGGGCAGAGTGATATTGAAGACCTCAATCACGTTGTCAATCGCCTCGGATTGAAAATGATTCGAGACCTAGTTACATCGATTGTGGTCAAGCAGATGTTTGTATCCAACTCTCCCGCGACTGAGAAAAGGCTACGTGCATCATGGGAACATAGCACCTCAGTAGCGGCAATATGCCATGTTCTCGCAGCCCAGTACACAAATCTACAGCCTGAACAAGCGATGCTTGCCGGACTTGTTCACGATATTGGGGCTCTGCCGATTATCACCAAGGCTGAGAAATTTCCTGAGCTGCTAGAAAATGAAGATCTACTTAACAAGATCATTACCAAACTCCATACCACTCTTGGGCGCATTATCTTGACGGCATGGGGATTCCCGGATGAGTTAATTCAGGCCGCATCAGAACATGAGAATTTAACCCGTGACTCAAAAACAACCGATTTTGTCGATGTTGTGACCGTTGCGAATCTACAGAGTTATGTTGGTACAGATCATCCGTTGACCAAAAAAGATTGGTCGACCATTCCGGCCTTTGGCAAGCTCGGTCTCAGCCCTGAAGTTAATGTGATTGATATCAATGAGACCGCTGATGATATTGAAAAAGCGCGTCGTATTTTGGCTGACTAACCCCAGTAAACGTAACGATATTACGAGACTGCCATCAGGCAGTCTCTGTCTTAAGAACTGATTATCCAGCGGGCCGCATATGCGGAAATAACAGTACATCACGAATGGATGGCGCATCCGTAAACAACATCACTAAGCGGTCAATACCAATTCCCTCTCCTGCGGTGGGAGGCATACCGTGCTCCAATGCGGTGATATAGTCTGAATCAAAGTGCATTGCCTCATCATCTCCCGCCTCTTTCTCTGCCACCTGTGCATGGAAGCGTTCTGCCTGATCTTCAGGATCGTTAAGCTCAGAGAAACCATTGGCAATCTCACGTCCACCCACAAAAAATTCAAAGCGATCGGTCACAAAATGATCCGCGTCACTACGCCTTGCCAATGGTGATACCTCTGTTGGATAGGCCGTAATAAAGGTTGGATCCTTGAGGCGATGTTCAACCGTCTTTTCAAAGATCTCAATCTGAACCTTGCCAAGACCGTATGAATCTTTCAACGGGATAGCTAGCCCCTCAGCAACCGCACGTGCCGCCTCTAGAGTGGAGAGATTTTCTGGACTAAGGTCAGGATTGTAATGAAGAATCGAATCCACAACGGTCATCCGTGTAAATGGTTTTCCGAAATCATACGCCTCGCCCTGATAGGTGATCACGCTCTTACCAATCAGATCTTCGGCAATACCTTTAAGCATCGCCTCGGTCAGATCCATCAAATCATTATAATCGGCATAGGCTTGGTAAAATTCAATCATCGTAAATTCAGGGTTGTGACGCGTAGAGAGCCCCTCATTACGAAAATTACGATTAATTTCAAAGACACGCTCAAAACCACCGACAACCAGACGCTTCAGATACAACTCAGGAGCGATCCGTAGGTAGAGATCCATATCCAATGCATTATGGTAAGTCGTAAAGGGCCTTGCCGTTGCACCGCCGGGAATCGCCTGCATCATCGGAGTCTCCACCTCCAAAAAGCGACGATGTGTCATAAATTCACGAATATACTGGATGATCTGTGAACGAAACTGGAACGTCACACGACTCTCATCGTTAATAATCAGGTCAAGATAGCGCTGACGATAGCGGGTCTCCTGGTCACTGAGACCATGAAATTTCTCAGGCAGTGGACGCAATGCTTTGGTAAGTAAACGAATAGAGGTTACTTTGACTGACAGTTCACCCTTGCCCGTACGAAACATCGTTCCCTCAATGCCTAGAATATCGCCAATATCCCACTTTTTGAACTTGTCATATTCTCCATCAGGCAGCGCTTGCCCCTGAACATAGAGCTGCATAATCCCTGTGACATCTTTGATTTGTGCAAAACTCGCCTTACCCATCACACGCTGGGCCATCATACGACCGGCGATGGCAACCTTAATACCTGCCTCTGCGAGCTTCTCCTTCTCCCAGCTGCCATATTTTTCGTGCAACTCCAGGGCACAATCCTCACGACGAAAATCATTCGGAAAGGCAATGGGGTCTTCTGCGCGCATTTGAGCCAGTTTGCCTCGGCGTTCAGCAATCAGTTTGTTTTCATCAACTGGGATAGGAGTATTGTTATCTTCTGTGGTCATAATCAGCTTAATAGGTTGAGATTAATAAAATTTTTTAGAGGCCACTCTTAAGACTGGCTTCGATAAATTGGTCAAGATCACCATCAAGTACCGCCTGGGTATTGCCTGTTTCTACCCCGGTACGCAGATCTTTAATACGTGACTGGTCGAGCACATAGGAACGAATTTGCGAACCCCAGCCAATATCAGATTTGGTATCTTCTAGTGCTTGTGAATCGGCGTTTCGCTTCTGCATTTCCACCTCATAAAGTTTGGCCTTGAGCTGTTTCATCGCCGAAGCCTTATTTTTATGCTGAGAGCGATCATTTTGACACTGCACAACCACACCCGTTGGGTTGTGAGTAATCCGCACTGCCGATTCAGTTTTGTTAACGTGCTGTCCACCCGCGCCTGATGCACGGTAAACATCGATACGTAAATCAGCTGGATTAATATCAATCTCAACCGAGTCATCAATTTCTGGAGAGACAAAAACCGCAGCAAATGATGTGTGACGGCGATTACCTGAGTCAAATGGTGATTTACGCACCAGGCGGTGAACCCCAATTTCGGTTCTTAACCAACCGAAGGCGTACTCCCCCTGATAATGAATGGTCGCACTCTTGATGCCCGCCACATCACCATCAGAGACCTCCATCAACTCAGTTTTAAAACCACGCCGTTCTCCCCAGCGCAGAAACATCCTAAGCAGCATGCTCGCCCAATCCTGCGCCTCTGTTCCTCCAGAACCAGATTGAATATCGAGGTAGGCATTGTTGGAATCCATCTCGCCAGAGAACATTCGTCGAAACTCAAGCTGAGCCAACTGTTCATCAAGATCGTTAATATCGACCTGAACGGCCTCAACACTATCGGTATCCTCTTCAGCGGCGGCCATCTCAACCAATTCAGCCGAATCGGTTAGCATCTCATCCAATTTAGAGATGGTCTCCACAACCGTTTCAAGCTGAGAACGCTGCCTGCCTAGATCCTGAGCACGAGAGGGATCATCCCAGACACTCGGCTGTTCCAGTTCACGATTAACTTCGACTAACTGTTCGCACTTATTTTCGTAGTCAAAGATACCCCCTCAGGGCATCAGTACGGCTCTGCATCTCTTTGATTTTATTAAGAATTGGATTTATTTCCACACGCGGTCTCTATGTTAAATATCGGCGACTATCAATGATGGTTATGATTCATGCCATTTCCCATATCCATCGACTTGAGGACTTTATAGGAGACATTTTTCTCTTCACCATTTTTAAACTTAAGAGTCATATCGATCTTTTCACCTGCAATAAAGCGCCTATCCGGTCTCATCAGCATTAGATGGTACTCTCCCGGTATAAATTCAATTCGACCTCCAGCAGGAACAGCGAGTTCCTCTAAATGAACCATACGCGCTACGCCACCCTTGATTACCGTGCGATGAATCATTACCTCATCAAAATGGGATGCACTCACCGCCACGAGGCGACGCTCACCTTTACCCAAATTTTTCAAAATCATATAGCCTCCAAGGGCCTTTGCCATCGGAGGAGCCTCGCGCACCCATGCGCCTTTAACAACAATCTCACTGGCAAATAGAGCTGTCGAAAACAGCACTGAAAGTGTTAACAGTAAAAAGCGAAACATGACTAAATCCAAAAGAGGCCAATAAAATGATGGCTATTTTAGCATGACCGAATGGATCGACTCACCAATAAATTTAAACCTGTACAATTAATTGGCTCAGCAACTATCCTCTATCAGACTCACTGGAAATATATGGGGTAATTAGCATGAAAAATCGTCAATATTTTCGCAAGATACTGTTAGAAAATCGCGAACAGCTAATGAATATCACCCAAACAACGGCTAATGCAGCTTCAACCGTAGAGCTGGATCAGAGTCGCATGGGGCGGCTCTCACGTATGGATGCACTACAGGCACAATCGATGTCACAAGAGAGCCAGCGCCGTGACAAACTGGAGCTTGTCGCGATAGAACGCGCATTGCAACGTATTGATCGTGATGAGTTTGGAGAGTGTCTTGAGTGCGGTGAACCTATCGCCGAAAAGCGGCTAGAACTCAATCCGACGTCAACACTCTGTATTAGATGTGCGAATGATCAAGAAAGTATCTAAGCGACCACAAGCCTTGTCATTATTTGAGAGAATTATTCTCGCACGCCTCTTGCAACAACATCTCCAGCACATCGATATCAACCGGTTTGGTTAAGGTCGAAATCACATTGAGGTGTTCCTCTGCCGCTAAGTCCCGAGCCACTTTAAGAGCGCCTATATCATAACCACTCATTAAAATAATGGGATATTTAAAGTGGGCCTTAGCAAGACGACGCAGTACTTGAACTCCATCCATTTGCGGCATCATCAGGTCAAGTAGGACTATTTGAGACCTATTCAGATCGCTATGTATGAAATCATGACCATTGTCAAAACGCGAAATATCCATACCTATCTTCTCGGCGATCACTCTATAAAGCTCTGACAGAGCGGAATCATCATCGACGATTGTTAAATGGCACTTCATTGCAACTCCAACATTATCCAATTTCTACTAATATATTGTGCAGATGATCTAAATCGTAAATAAACTGCAGCAACAATCTAAACTCTAAAATGTCCAACAAGCGATTTAAGGCTGGATGCCAATCCACTGAGCTCTTCACTCGCGCTACTCAGCTGCATACTACTTTGAGCCGTATGCTCAACACTAGTCGTAATTGAGTTGAGACTGGTATTAATCTCATTGGCAACATCACCCTGCTGATTAGCAGCACTGGCAATATGAACATTCATCTCAGAAATACTCGCAACCGCCGCCGTAATTGCCGCAAGAGAAGAACCCGCCTTTGTCGCTTGCTCGACACTAGCCTGTGCACGCTCTCGACCATGACTCATCACCTCAACGGCATTGCGCGCTCCACTCTGAAGTTGCTCGATCATCGTCTGAATTTCCTGCGTGGATTGTTGAGTTCTTGAGGCCAGGGTACGCACCTCATCGGCAACAACTGCAAATCCACGACCCTGCTCACCTGCACGAGCCGCCTCAATTGCCGCATTAAGTGCCAACAGGTTCGTCTGATCGGCAATATTCCCAATCACATCAAGTACCGTTCCTATCGCGTCACTGTCATTCTCAAGCTTTTGAATCACATTAGCCGCCTCATCCACAGAGGAGGCAAGCGTGTTAATCTCGCTTAATGTTGCGGCAACAACCTGTTGCCCTTTTTGCGCCTCTGAATCGGCATCTTCCGCAGCAGCAGCGGCACTATTGGCATTCTGAGCAACATCTTGAGCCGTTGCAGCCATCTCATTCATTGCAGTGGCAACCATTTCAGTCTCAGCACGCTGTTGACTAACATCATTTTGAGTCTCATCAGATACAGCGGACATCGAACCGGCAGCATCTGCAATCCGTTCAGTCGACTCTTGAACAGGGCCAATAATTTCACTAATCCGCTCGATGAACCGATTTAATGAAGCGGACATATCGCCTAGCTCATCATGATTTTTTATCTCTAGTCGATGAGTCAGATCCCCCCCTCCATCCGCAATATCATTCATGGCGCTAGCCATTTTCCGAATGGGAGTAATAATTGACCGAACAAGCAGATATGCCCCCGATAGCCCAATAATAAGGCCAATAACTACAAGAATAGTGACCACATGGCGCGTCTCTTCCATATTAAGCAACATCTCATCACTATGCTGTTTCTCGGTCTGAGTGAGCTGTGTGACTAAACCATCCAGATCATTTCCTATATCCTTAATAAGGTCACCAATATCATTGCGAATCAGATAGGCATCAACACGCCATTTTTCACTTCCATGAATAGTCTGAAGCTCAGAAAAATTTTCAATGAATTTTTCACGCGTTGCAATAAATTGTTCGAGAGAGTCGGCCTGATCAAGACCCAGTAGATCTTCATTCTGCATAATTCGTTCAATGATGGTGGAGATGGTCTCTTGATAGAGTTCAACTTCATTGACTGAATCTTGACTTCTAAAGGCAAGATAGGCTCGAACCCCATTCATAATATTTGCCCAAGAGTAACGGAGCTGTTCAATATCCATTAAAAGAGCCCTGCGCTCAGCGCTCACATCCTCCTCCTCTTCAGCAAGGATCATCTGACTTAATAATTGCAGATTTTTTTGAGAGAGTGGATTGATATTTTTTCCGGCATAACGCAGTGCCGGAAAATTACTTGCGTCATCAACCGCCAATTTAAGCAATTCTTTCTGATAAGAGGCAAACTTAATCAATAGTGCAGATATCTTTTCTATCTGTAGTGACAACTCTTCATCACTTTGAATATAGCTATCCTGTTTTAGAACACTGATCTGCTCAGCGATACTTTCCAAACCATCTGTATATCCAATTTTATAATATTCATCCTTACTCAAAAGGTAAAAGGCAATGGAGCCCGCAGTGTGTTCAAGCTCTCGCACAATCTGCTGTGCCTTGAGTGTTGCAGGCTGAATTTTTAACACAACCTGATTCATACTCACCTGTATGCCAGACAAATTCCAGAGTGTGTTTAACGATGAGAGTCCGAGAATGATCAGAAGAAACAGGTAACCAAACCAAAGTTTTTTTTGAATCGATATGCCCGTCATAAAATTGCCCATTGAGATGCCCATACAGTTACCCCTGACCTCGTTTGGTAGCGCTATTTAAGTAAATAAGGAAATTATTAATTATTGATAAAGATTTATAATTAACATCAGCACTACAAACTATCAGGTTTTTCTTACAATCTCAATGCGACAATCGCTCACTGCATATCAACACTCTATTCCAAGAGCATATAAATAAGCAAAAATACGATCTAGCGATTATTTAGCAAGCATTTTATCGATGATTCCTTCACACTCGATCCAATCATTATAATCATGCCCCTGTTCAAAATTTCGCTTCTCGGCACGATAGTAGGCCATCGTAGCAATCATCTCATAGCGTTCACGAGGACTAACGTGTGGATGAGCTCTCTTTTTAGCGACTGATTTTTTCTTA
>JAOTST010000035.1 GCA_029864785.1 Chromatiales bacterium
TTTACTTTACTAAACATTGGATGATAATTATGAATAACCCCCTTGTAATCTCCTATATTTTCTAATGCGCTTCTAAACTTCTCATGGTTAATCGATTGGGCAAGCTCAATCGCTCTAGCGACTGCCCATGTTAATTCATAAGCATGAAAAAACCCCGAAGGTGCAATAATATGCTCGCCTTCATTAAGGCTAAAGAACTTTCTATACAACTGAGCTACGGAATCTATTTTTTTATGCCCACCCAACTTAGGAATGACGGTTTGAACAAATTCAACATCATTCACCACATTTAGATGCTTAGTTTTTGTCCAAAAATTCCCTCCAGTTAATCCCCAATGTGAATAGATAGGCATCCGCATTGAAAAATGCTCCATATTAACTAATAAAGCCGCACTTTCATTAGGACTAAGTGCCAATATAATTGCAGTTGCACCAATTTGTTTGCTTTTTCTAAGCTCAGTAGAAAAATCTGTTGTACCTCGGTTTATATGCTCAACATTAACATCTACATCACCATGTTTTCGAAGCCATGATTTAATTGCTGCCTCATTACTACGCCCCCATCCAGTACTCTCAACAAAAGCTGTAACTCTCCTATTACCGTTGCTAACTGCATAATCTAACAAGAACGTCATCACATCCTGATCTTTTGCTGAAACACGAAAAATATAGTTAGGACTCATTCCGTTATTAGTAATGGTCGACGCTGCTGCCCACGGAATTAAATAGGGCAATTGTTTATTATGTACTGTATCTATTTCATTAAGGATAATGTGACTTTGCTTGCCCCCCACTACTGCCACCAATTCTGGGATTGATGAGAAATAGAGCATATTATTTAAACTTTTCGACTTAACACCATCATGATTTTTAGAAATTACTTTCAGTTTTTTCCCCAGCACCCCCCCTTGATGATTTATTTGATCAACCGCTAGTTCAACGCCTCTTCGAATCGCAACACCTGATGCCGCAGTTTCTGCGCCAAGATCTGCATTAACTCCCAACAGAATGAACTTAGATTTCGCCTCTTCAGAAAGCTGATTAAATCTTATCTCCTCTGTTTCAGCTATTAATTCTGCACCCATCACACTTTCAAATTTTCTGGGAATATAGCCCATTTTTTCAGAAAAAGAGTTGTACTGTTCTTTAGTCATCGTATGCACTTGAACGCCGTTATCAACGATAACCTTAAGAAAATCCTTTTCTCTTTTCTGTGTCTCTATTCGTTCCCAATTAGTTAATTCACGCGCAGTCTTCATGATCATTTCTCGTAAATTAAGTGGTAGCACCTCAAATCGTTTACTGCTTGCAGAAAAAGCGTATCCTAAATAACCATGGCTGCTTAATGTCAGATATTTTTGAACCTCATAAAATTTCATGTTCGATATAGCAACAAGCGGATTTTCCTGCCCATCCACAACACCATCCTTTAAAGCCTGATAGGTTGCATGAAAATCAATTGGTATTGGTTTCGCATCAAGTGCCTTAAACTGCTCCATAATTAACTTGCTTTTCATCGTGCGCATTTTCTTTCCTACAAAATCCTCTGGATAAATCATGGGGTAATTTGAAGTAAAGTGTTTGAAGCCGTTCTCCCAAAATGTAATTCCGATTAGACCAATTCTCTCCATCTTTTTAAGAAGAATATCACCGGGTCTACCATCCAGCATAGAATAGAGCTCTTGTCGCGTATTAAAGTAGAAAGGTAGATCAGCATATTGCATTTCTGGAATTGAGAGACTGAGCTTTGCAGTAGGCGTCAGCAGTAAATCTAACTCACCATTTCTGGCCATCTCAATCATTTTATGATCATTGCCCAGCTCTTGATTTGGATAGACAGTCACATGTAACTGACCATCACTTTTACGATTTATTTCATTAGCAAACCGGAGTGCAGCCGCGTGCAATGCACTATCTTCACCTATGTTATGTCCAAGGCGAAGTTCCACAATATTGCTTTGTTGATCTTTTTCATCTGTTATTGAATTCATACTCATAAAATCATAACCAACATAGATCGCAGCCACTATAAAAATAAGCATCACTATAATGATTGAAATAAGACGGTTCATTGATTAACTCCTTCAAACCATGATTTTATGGTGGCAAAATATTCACTCGACATACTATTCAGATTCTATCACTACTTCAATTTCCTAAACATAAACCACTTCAATATAAAGATATTACCCAGCAAATCATTGTGGCCTATTCCCCCTTATAAAATAGTAAGTTACTTCATTTTTTATGTGGCTTAATTGATCCTGAAATATATGTTCAAAATGTCAATTATATCCGCACAAATTACCATTTGGACAAAGTTGAATATGCCACCTATAGTCAATAGACATTTTGTTGCTGCTGGAATGCAGTACTATTCTTTTCAAATCAAGGAGATGATTTATGTCAATTGATAGGATCGAAGGTCTATTAGGAGAGGAGGCTAACCCCCTTTTTCAACACCGCTGCACGGGGATTCCGAAAGAGCGCATTCACGCTCCAGGGGGTGACTGGGTCGACCGAATTCACACTAATTCCGATCGCCCGATACCGGTGCTACGTAGTCTACAGACCCTGTATAACCATGGACGACTGTCTGGTACAGGATATCTCTCTATCCTGCCGGTTGATCAAGGAGTGGAACACTCAGCAGGTGCCTCTTTTGTTCCCAACCCCATCTATTTTGACCCTGAAAATATTATCAAACTGGCGATAGAAGGGGGCTGTAACGCCGTGGCATCAACCATGGGTACACTCGGCATTATGGCGAGAAAATATGCCCACCGAATCCCCTTTATCCTCAAATTTAACCACAATGAGCTCCTTAGCTACCCCAACACCTTTGATCAGATTATGTTTACCAGCATCAAGCAGGCCAGAGATATGGGCGCTGTTGCCGTGGGAGCAACCATCTATTTTGGTGCCCCCGAAAGCAATCGTCAGATTCAGGAGGTGAGCAAGGCATTTGAGGCCGCTCATCAGATGGGGATGGCAACTATCCTCTGGTGTTATCTCAGAAATGACCATTTTAAAGCTGGAGGTATCGACTACCACGCCAGTGCCGACCTGACCGGTCAAGCGAACTATCTTGGCGCAACGATTGAGGCCGATATAATTAAACAGAAACTACCCACGAATAATGGTGGTTACGTTGCTCTTAATCAGGAGGGGGTAAAGTTTGGTAAATATAGCGACCGAATCTATAGCGAATTGGGTAGCAACCACCCCATCGACATGACCCGCTATCAGGTACTCAACAACTATTGCGGGCGAGTCGGGTTAATCAACTCTGGTGGCGCTTCGGGTGAAAACGACCTACAACAGGCCGTGAAGACCGCTGTAATTAACAAGCGAGCCGGAGGCATGGGGCTCATCTGCGGTAGAAAGTCGTTCCAGCGAGAGATGTCTGAGGGTGTTGAGCTGCTCAACGCTATTCAGGATGTCTATCTTTGTGACGAAATTACCCTCGCCTGAGCGATGATAAATCAACCCCCCTATAACTGGGGGATTTTGCCACCCATCCTTCTATTTAATCATCACCACACTCTCTTTTGCCTATAAAAAATGATGGTATGGAAATGATAATGAGCATCTATTTGAAAAACGTATCTATCAAAAGAATATTCTTCTCAAAAGCTAATAGGATTCGCTCCATGAGATACAGTGTTCAAGATGTTCAATCTGATACTTCTGTTCCTTGATAATATCTTTCACCAAATCTCCAATTGAGACCATTGCTATCACTTGACCATCCTCAACAACAGGCAGGTGCCTAATATGGTGCTGCGTCATAATGGCCATGCACTCTTCAATGCTCTGCTCAGGGAATGTATGAAATACCCGCCGCGTCATAATCTCTTTAACTAAGGTTGATCTGGAAGAGCGATCTTGAAGAATCACCTTACGGGCATAATCTCTCTCAGAGAAGATGCCCACGAGGTTACCATCCAACAGGACGAGCAGTGCACCAATCCCCTTCTCATCCATTAATTTTATGGCCTCGAAAACAGAGGTATCCGGGTGGACACTCCATAGATCACAGGCCTTGTTGTTTATTAGCTGCTCTATTTTACTCATGCCGTATCCCTCAGTATCTCATTTACTATTTTTAAATATAGAACAATGCCCGGGAATGTATAATTTTAAAATAAGTGTTACATGCAGGTAGTGCGCAACAGGCTAAGGCTATGCATCAATTTTAGATATCCCCTCACGCAATGCTGGAATAACAATATCAAGTTCCGAAATAACAGGGGGTAGTTGATGTACCGAAGCCTCTTCTGGATTATCTTCAAATGCCATTTCAAGATCTAACGCAAGTTTCTGTAGCGTTGTTGCCCCAATGTTTCCGGCGCTGCTTTTAAGGCTATGAGCTAGACGAACAGCCTCTTCATATCGATGGGAACCGGTCAATTCATGGAATTGTTCCACATCATTGGCGTGGGTATCCAAAAATATTCCCAATAGCTTCCTGTAAAATTCGACTCGTCCGCCAATTTTATCAATAGCTAAATCGACATTAACTCCTTCTATCTCCGGGAAGCTGTGACTTTTTTGTGAAGAGATTTTTTCGGCTTGTATGACACTCTCTTCCAAAACCGCATCGGAGGACTCTTTGCTCTCTAGCCCAAGCCAATGCTCTAAAGTGGAGTAAAGTTCACTAGGGTCTATCGGTTTATTTAGATGCTCATTACAGCCCGCCCCTAGCGAACGCTCGCTATCTCCACTCATCGCATTGGCAGTCAATGCAATGATCGGCAGATCCTTAAATTGACTCTCATTTCGAATAGTGCGCGTCGCTTCATATCCATCCATTATCGGCATATGAATATCCATCAAGACGGCATCATAATCACCCTGTTTAACTGCATCCACTCCCTCTTGGCCATTATTGGCAATGCCAATCATTACGCCAACCTGTTGTAGTAGATCAATCGTTACCTCTAAATTAACTGGATTATCTTCCACCACAAGAACCTTTGATCCGTGAAGCTTTTTGAATCGTTCAGTAAGTGTTTCATCGGCCTCTACAGTCCACTCACTATGCCCTTGAGTGCCAATGACAAACATGAGTTTATCAAGCAACATTGAGGGGGTAATGGGCTTAACCAGATAACCATCCAGCATTAGCTCGCTCGTTTTCTCGATCAATCCGTCAAGATTATATGATGTCATCATAATCGCAAGTGGACTCTCTTTCATGCTGCCATAGAGCTGTTTGATCCTGCGCAGCGTCTCAACACCATCCATCGAAGGCATCAACCAATCAACCAGCAACAGTTGATAGGGCTGTTCATCACTCATGGACTGCTTGATTCGTTCTATTGCAACCGAACCAGACTCAACCAAATCCACCTCTATCTTTAACGAGCGACAGATCTGCCTAATGATTTCACGTGCGATCTGGCTGTCATCAATCACCAGCGCACGCATCCCGTCAATGTCGGGAATCGTCTCTAGCTTGCGTCCTTCTTTATCTTCGTAATCCAGACGAACCGTAAAGGTAAAGGTGCTTCCCTGTTGTGGACGGCTGGTCACACGAATATTGCCTCCCATAATCTCTACAAGCTCTTTACAAATCGCAAGTCCAAGCCCCGAACCTCCATATTTACGTGTTGTAGAGCTATCTACCTGACTAAATATATCAAAAAGATTTTCAATTTTATCGGGCTCAATTCCAATGCCGCTATCCTTAACCGAAAACTCCAAAACCACCGATTTATCTTTCTTTGAAAGCATGCGGCTGCTAACAATAATTTCGCCTTCCTCGGTAAACTTAATGGCGTTGTTTAATAAATTGATCAGTACCTGAGTTAATCGTAGCGAATCACCGACAAGCTCATAGGGAATATCTTGCGAGGTATCAAATAGGATCTCGACTCGCTTCGCATGCTGATTGGTACTGACCACATTTGACAAATTATTTAGTACATCTTCGAGATGAAACGGCAGCAATTCGAGATTGAGTTTTCCCGCTTCAATTTTTGAAAAATCGAGAATATCGTTAATCAAATTGAGTAGGGATTTAGCCGCCTTATTTCCCTTATTAATATAGTTATGTTGTGCTTCGGTTAATTCGGTCTGTAGTGCCAGATGCCCCATACCCAGAATGGCATTCATCGGGGTACGAATTTCATGACTCATATTGGCAAGAAATTGACTCTTCGCTTCCGTTGCAGCCTCAGCCAAATCGCGCGCCTCTTTCATGGCCGCATCTGCATGAACCCGTTCTGTAATATCAATGCGCGTGGCGATAAACTCCTGTATTTCACCTGACTCTGACTTTATGGGAATAACCGAAGCATCCAGATAGACCGCATCGCCCTCTTTATTGCGATTTTTAATCAATCCGCGCCAAATATTACCAGCGAGAATAGTGGTCCATAGATCGCTATAGAGTTCCTGAGAGGTCTCCGAGTCTCGTAACATTGCATGGGTATTACCAAGAAGCTCCTCTCTCGAATAACCAAAGCACTCGACAAAGGCATCATTAACATAGGTAATTTTCCCTGTTAAATCGGTCTTAGAGACAATATTGGTAATGTCAAATGCCCGCTTGTACTCATTAGAGAGGGCACTGCTATCAAGTGCTTCACGAGCAAACTGCTCTATTTTTCGATTCTTTCGCTGAGTAATAAGAACAAAACTGATCACTATCAACACAAAAATGAGGCCCATTAACTTTAAAAATAGGTCAAATTCTTCATGATATTGATCGATGAGAGAGGGTGCTTCATTGACTACCCGAACATTTTCGTAACGCCCAAAATTGAGTTTAATTCCATGTTTTTCCAGTGCCTGTGCATCAAAGAGATACTCGTTGCTCCCTTTAATTAATGGTTCAATCTGGTTCACAGGAACACCATTTATTATTTTCTCTGACAACAGTGCCGCTGCTTCACCCTGACGCCTCCCGCTCGTAACATATCCTCCAATCACACCATTTTTTAGGTAGTCATCTTCCATTGTCATCACAATATGACCGCTGCCAACGATAGTTTTAAGCACACCATCGAGATTCGAAGTATGTCCCTCTTGATCAATAACCCCTCCGATAGTCGTCAGCAGAACAACGCCATCGTGATGTTTTTTCAGCTCTTTGGAAATTTCAGATAATGAACGACTGGTAATAAATAGTGGCTCAAACTGAGGATACTTCTCCAGCACCCCTTGAACCTGTTTATCAATGGCGTGACTGGTCACCCCATCATCACCAACAAAGATCACTTTGTGAGTATCTGGAAATAGACGCTCTACAAGTTCAAGATTTGGTTTCAGCTCTTTGACTTCAAAAACACCGGTATAACGCTCTCTATCAAGTTTACCGTTTAGAGAGAGATTATTAATTCCAGAAAAAACAATGGGGGCGTTATCTAGAAAATCCCCTTTATATTGAGTAATAAAGTGTAGCGCATAGTCGTCCGTTACATAGATAAGCCGAGGCATATCACCACTGTGCTTATTATTTATAAATTTAGCAAAATGGTCGAAATATTCAGGTGTTGCGATAATTCGTTTTGTATCAAGATACTCAGCCGAGAAATCGAGCTGATAGTTTGGAAATTTACTCTTGAGTGTCGAGATGAACGCCTCATTTTGCGAATGCGTCCATGGATAGTCTGCATGATAGGAGTGAATGATCACGACCTCTATGCGCTCCATTGCCCAAGCATTGGATATAAAAGCGTGGACAGGCGTCATAGCCTGTAGTGCAATAACTAATGTAATGAAAATTACGCGAATAATATTCAATCGCCTATTTACCCTCCAAGGTAATATCCATTTGCCCTTAATGGCTTAAATATCAGTGGTATAGCTCCACCTTTTCCCTATATTGCCACATCTGCGTGATGTACGTGCATGACTAATGTCAGATTATAGTCAATATCATTAAAATGAGTAACTATTCCACTTTGACTAAAATTTTATCTGCTTCGCTTTGACGGAGGCTAATTTGAGCCCCGCGCAGCAAATAAGATCTGGGACCACCCATAATTGCACTGTGTCCAACCACTATTGTAGTTCCTCGAATAAAACCGAGAGATGCCAGACGTTGTCTCATCTCAAGCTCACCTTGAATCTTAACAATCTCGCCAGAGGTATTACTCTTTAGCTGTGAGAGTGGAATCTCGCTCATCTTAATTTATCTATCTATTTCCAAGTCCATCATAAGATTAAAGTGCTTTGTCCGAGGGTGATATTAGCACCACCCTATTTCCGCTCCGTCCACTCTACCTTAGACTCTTTGGCGGCAGGTTTAGTATGGCAATTATCAGCCGAGTCCTGCGAGCAACCGGTAGGCTTAAGGTGACAACTACAGCCGCTACTATTTGAGCTCAACAGCCTCCGTATGCGCACGCCAATATAGATCACAATCACACCCAACGCCACGCTTAAGGTTAGATAATCCCAAAAACCCATATCATTCATGTTATTGCACCCCCAATCACAGTGACTCCGAATGCCAATGAGTAGGCAACAGCC
Source organism: Chromatiales bacterium (assembly GCA_029864785.1). Lineage (GTDB taxonomy): Bacteria > Pseudomonadota > Gammaproteobacteria > Thiohalomonadales > Thiohalomonadaceae > JAOTST01. Next base: position 8,485 of record JAOTST010000035.1, read on the forward strand.
AGTGACAATACAACTGAAAAGAGTGTCCAACCGACCGAACGACTCTCTTTATAGAACATCGCCAGCGTTGCAAAACAGGGCATGTAGAAGAGGACAAAGACCATAAAGGCCAGAGCTGAAACTGGTGTCATACTACTGCGTAACGACTCTAACAGGCTGATGTCTCCTTCGGTTGCCTCATCACCTCGCGCATAAAGTACACCAAAGGTGGCCACCACCACCTCCTTGGCGACAAATCCTGTCAAGATCGCAATCGAACTCTCTAGATTAAATCCCAGTGGTGCAAATACCGGCTCAACAAACTCGCCAAGTTGTCCCAGATAGCGCTGTCTCTGAGTCTCTGATCTGAGCTGACGATTCAACTCAACAAGCTGTTTTTGCTGTGCAGCTGATTCAGACTGTGCCTCAACAATTTCTATCTTCGCCGCATAGTCCTGACTCAGTTCAACCTCCTGCGGGAAGGTCTCTAAAAACCAGATCACCATCGAGCCAATAAGAATAATCCCACCCACCTTCTTCAGAAACTCGATGGCATTATTGCCCATGTGATGCATGATCGAATTCCACGTCGGCATCCGGTAGGGCGGCAGTTCCATCAGCAGTGGCGAGGTGTTGGCTCCCTTGACGATAAACTTGCTCAGCACCACGGCGGTGACGAAGGCGGTCGAGATGCTGATCATATACATCGCAAAGAGTACCTTACCTGACGACTCGGCAAAGAAGGCACCGGTAAAGAGGATAAAGACCGGCAGTCTCGCTGAACAACTCATAAATGGGATCACCAGCATCGCCACCAGTCGGTCGCGTTCATTCTCGATGGTTCGTGTCGCCATAATCGCAGGTACATTACAGCCGAAGCCAGTAATCATCGGAATAAAGGCCTTACCGTGCAGACCGAAGTTGTGCATGATGCGATCGATGAGAAAGGCCGAGCGAGTGAGATAACCACTCTCACTCATAAAGGCGATAAAGAAAAAGAGGATCACCACGTTGGGGAGGAAGATAATGGTGCCCCCAACCCCAGCGAGAATGCCATCAATCAGCAGCTGCTTAAACATGCTATCGGGTAGTAATCCACCCAGCACGCCAGAGAGATAGCCAACCCCTGCATTGATCCAATCCATCGGGTATTGACCAATGGTGAAGGTACTCTCAAACATTAGCCACATAAAGAAGAGAAACAGCGGTAGACCCACAACCCGGTGCAACAAAATATTATCAAGCAGACGGGTGGTATCAATGCGATCCAGTCCAAGGCCCAGCTCTACCGTCTCGCGTACCAGGCCCTTT
>JAOTST010000036.1 GCA_029864785.1 Chromatiales bacterium
AGAGCTGAACACCGCCGCCGCCGTAAAAATCTGATGCAACAGATAGGGTGTGAAGGTATTGCCATCATTGCCACCGCACCCACTCGTCAACGCAATCGAGATATCGATCACACCTATCGAGCCGATAGTGACTTCGTCTACCTCACGGGTTTTGAGGAGCCCGAGGCTGTCGCAGTATTGATCCCTGAGCGTAAGCAGGGGGAGTTTATTATATTCTGCCGAGAACGTGATGCCCGAATGGAGACGTGGGACGGATACCGTGCAGGATTAGAGGGTGCACGAACAATCTATGGCGCCGATGATGCTTTCCCAATCACGGATATCGATGAAATTCTCCCTGGATTGATGGAGGGACGAGAGAAGGTCTACTACGCCATGGGTTGTAATACCAACTTTGATCAACAGGTATTCGGTTGGCTCAATCGACTCAAAAAACAGCAACGGGTCGGTGTACATGCACCGGGAGAGATCATCGCGCTAGATCATCTGCTGCACGAAATGCGCCTCTACAAAAGTAACGCTGAAATCCAATCAATGAGAAAGGCCGCTGAGATCTCAGTGGAGGCTCACAAACGAGCTATGCAATATACCCGTCCAGGCATCAAGGAGTATCAGGTCGAGGCAGAGATTATCCACACCTTTATGCAAAGTGGGGCGCGCTCTGCCGCCTACCCATCCATTGTTGGTGGGGGCGGTAACGGCTGCATTCTGCACTATATCGAGAACAGCGAGACGTTGAAAAAGGGTGAATTGTTGCTCATTGATGCTGGTGCCGAGTATGACTATTACGCCGCAGATATTACCCGCACCTTCCCCGTCAGTGGTCACTTCAACCGATCTCAACGTAAGATCTATCAACTTGTACTTGATGCACAGTATGCCGCTATCGAACAGGTCAAACCCGGCAACCATTGGAATCATCCCCATGAAGCTGCTGTCAAAGTGATCACAGAAGGACTGGTAAAACTGGGGTTACTCAAAGGGCGAGTCAGCACCCTCATCAAGAACGGCGCTTACAAAAAATTCTATATGCATCGCACCGGCCACTGGCTCGGTATGGATGTTCACGATGTCGGCGAATACAAAGAGGGCGATGTCTGGCGCACCCTTGAACCCGGCATGGTACTCACCATCGAACCGGGACTCTATATTCCTGCCGAATCCAAAAAGGTTGAAAAGCGGTGGTGGAACATCGGTATCCGAATTGAAGATGACGTGCTGGTGACCAAAGATGGCTGTGAGGTTCTGAGTGCAGGTATCGCCAAAGAGGCCGACGAAATAGAGGCGCTAATGGCGGAGACACGCTCTTAAGCACCATGAGCAACCATTTCGATATCATCATTGTTGGCGGAGGCATGGTTGGTGCAAGCCTTGCTCATGCCTTGAAAGGGCTACCATTGAAGATCGGCATCATTGAGGCTCACCCACTCGACCACGATCACCCCAGTTACGACTCACGTGCCATTGCTCTCTCCCACGGCTCATACAAAATTCTCAAACAGATTGGATGCTGGCAAGCGATCGCTGAGATGGGGAGCACCCCCATAGAGACCATCAAGATCTCTGACCGTGGTCACATCGGTGGAGCCGTATTGAATGCCGTTGATGAGGGCGTCGATGCGCTCGGCTATGTCGTCGAAGCAGCCGTCATTGGCAAGGCGCTCAAACTCGAATCGTCAGATAATCTGACGCTGTTCTCTCCTGCAACAGTACTCGCGATGACGGTTCATCCTGAGCGTGACGAACTCACCATTACCCACAATGGAAGTGAGCAGTCACTGACCGCCAAACTGGTTGTCGCCGCCGATGGATCTCCTTCAACAATCGGTCAGATTCTTGGCGAGAAGCGTGTCACTCGCAGCTACGGTCAAACCGCGATTATCTCCACCATTATCAGTAGACCTCCGCATCAAAATACCGCTTATGAACGCTTTACCGATAGCGGGCCTTTGGCCATGCTTCCCAACACCGCGCCTGATGGTTGGCCTGACCAACAGTATGATTCACAACGCTGGTCACTAGTCTGGAGTGCACGAGATGATCAGGTTGATGAGATCATGGCCCTTGATGAGCGGCAGTTTCTGGACGCACTTGAATTAAGATTAGGTCGGCGTATTGCACCTCTGCTATCGGCATCAAAACGGATCGCCTATCCTCTGCGTATCGATTATCTTCGCGATCATATTCGCCACCGTGTCGCCTTCATCGGCAATGCCGCCCACGCTATTCACCCCGTCGCAGGGCAGGGCTTTAATCTGGGTCTGCGTGATGTTGCCTTCCTGGCCGAAACGATCGCAAATGCCCTAAATGATGGGCGTGACTTTGGTACCCAAGAGCATCTCAACTACTACAGCGAACAACGCAAACCCGATTATCTAAAAATTATCGGCAGCACCGATATGCTAGTGCAGACATTTTCTAACAATCTTTCACCGCTTATTGCTCTACGCAACCTAGGGCTGGCAACTCTTGAGCGTCTCCCACCACTACGTCATCTGTTAGCCCAACAGATGATGGGAACCACCGGCAAACAGAGCCAGCTCGCCTCAGGGATCCCATTGGCCGGGAGTCATCAATGAACAGAGACACAAACCATTACGATGTGATTATCTCTGGCGGAGGTATGGTCGGTGTGAGCATGGCGACTGCGCTCGGTCAGGCCAATATCAAGGTGGCCGTTATCGAACCCCACCTTCCCATACTTGAGTGGCCCAGAGCAGAATACGATATCCGTGTCAGTGCCATTACCCGCGCAACGGAGAAAATATTTAATCGGGTCGGCGCATGGCAGAAGATGGTCAAGATGCGTGTCGCCCCCTACCAACATATGCAGGTGTGGGATGAATCGGGTGATGGCTCCATCCATTTTGACTCAACCGATCTGGGAGAACCCAATCTCGGCCACATCATTGAAAACAGCGTAATCCACAAGGCGCTCCTCGAGCGTCTTCATGAGATCAATGACCAGCTCGATAGTATTGAGTTAATTACCCCGGCTCAGATCATTGAACTGAAGCAGCATGAAGGGCATGTTGATCTATCGCTCGACAATGGCCGTGAACTATCCGCCAAACTACTGATCGCAGCCGATGGTGCCAACTCCTGGATACGCGATCAGGTCGGAATAACCACCACGGGATGGCTCTACGATCAGAGTGCTGTTGTTGCCACTATCCAGAGCTCAAAGAGTCACCGACACACCGCATGGCAGCAATTTATGAAGCGAGGCCCCTTGGCTTTCCTACCCCTTAATCAGAGCGATCTCAGCTCCATCGTCTGGTCTACCTCACACGCGGAGGCAGCAAGGCTTGCTGATCTGAGTAAAGAGGAGTTTCTACTCGAGCTCCATGAGGCATTTGGTGATGAACTCGGAGAGATGATCTCAGTCGATTCCCGGGGTGCCTTTCCATTACAACTCAAACATGCCAACCACTACTGCTCGGATCGAGTCGTACTCATCGGCAATGCCGCTCATGCCATTCACCCTCTCGCCGGACAGGGACTCAACCTCGGTATTAACGATGTTGCCGAACTATCCAAACTGATCATTAAGGCGCATCATGCTCAAAAAGATTGGGGCGATTACGCTCTACTGCGTCGTTATGAACGTGCACGAAAAGGGGAGAATGTTGCGGTGATGGCAGCGATGGACGGATTCAAACGACTCTTTAGCAACGACCAGCCGCTGCTCAAAACAGTTCGCAATATTGGTCTTAATTTGGCTGATCATGCAGGTCCTATTAAGAACCAGATCATTCGTCAGGCGATGGGGCTAAAGTAGCTCCATCGCCTTCATTTGAAATTAGACGTGATATTTTGGACTCAGCTCGTGCACAGCTTTGATAAATGCTCCGGCATGTTCGGGATCGACATGCTGATGAATCCCGTGTCCCAGATTGAAGATATGACCTGAACCTTGGCCATAACTTTCAAGGATCGTACCCACCTCTTCACGAATGCGATCGGGGTTAGCATAAAGAACCGTCGGGTCCATGTTGCCCTGTAGAGCGACACGATCACCGACGCGCTCACGCGCCTTGCCAATATCGCAGGTCCAGTCGATACCCAGGGCATCGGCACCGGTATCTGCCATCGCTTCAAGCCACTGACCACCACCTTTGGTAAAGAGAATCACAGGCACTTTACGACCATCCGCTTCACGGGTCAGACCATCGATGATTTGCTGCATGTAGTTAAGCGAAAACTCTTTGTAGTCGCGTGGTGTCAGAATGCCTCCCCAAGTATCGAAGATCTGCACCGCCTGAGCGCCGGCAGCGATCTGCGCATTGAGATACTGAATCACCGCCTTGGCCGTGGTGTCGAGCAGCTTGTGCATCAGGTCGGGGCGATCAAATAGCATTCCCTTCACCTTTGAATACTCCTTCGATGAGCTGCCCTCAACCATGTAGGTAGCTAGCGTCCAGGGGCTACCGGAGAAACCGATGAGTGGTACGCGTCCGTTGAGTTCACGACGGATGGTTCTTACCGCATCCATCACATATTTCAACTCACCCTCTGGATCGGGCACGAAGAGATTATTCACATCTGCTTCGGTGCGTACCGGCTTATCGAAGATAGGGCCTTCACCCTCGGCAAATCGTAATTGCAAACCCATCGCATCGGGGATGGTCAGAATATCGGAGAAGAGAATCGCCGCATCGAGTGGGAACCGTTCAAGCGGTTGAATCGTCACCTCACATGCCAGCTCAGGGTTCATGCAGAGATCCATAAAGCTACCCGCCTTGGCTCGGGTTGCTTTGTACTCTGGCAGATATCGTCCCGCCTGACGCATCATCCATACGGGGGTCACATCAACAGGCTCTCTCAACAGAGCCTTCAGGAAACGATCGTTCTTCAACTCACTCATTATTTTTTACCCCTGCGCTAACACGCAGTTTTTAGAGATGGGGTCGGAGTCGTACCCCAATAACCTCATCTATTAATCAAACAGCGGTACATCAAATTGATGTTGCCCTCTACTTTACGACGACTCCGCCCCCTGCCGACTTTAGATAGTAGCTCGTTTATACATTTAGATAATCGAGAATACCCTCAGCGGCCTGACGACCTTCCCAGATGGCGGTCACTACCAGATCAGAGCCACGAACCATATCACCACCGGCAAAGACCTTCTCATTGCTTGTCTGATATTTAAACTTGCCATCTTCAGGTGCCACAACACGACCACGCTCATCGGTATCAATGCCGATATCGGCAAACCATGGTGCGGGACTGGGCTGGAAACCGAAGGCAACGATCACCACATCGGCAGGAACGATCTCTTCAGAACCCTCCACGACTACAGGACGACTACGGCCACGCTCATCGGGTTCACCCAGCTCGGTAGTCACCAGCTTGATTCCCTCAACCTTGCCATCACCCACGATCTCGACCTGTTGACGGTTGAAGAGGAACTGAACACCCTCCTCCTTGGCATTGACCACCTCTTTCACCGAGCCGGGCATGTTGGCCTCGTCACGACGATAGGCACAGGTTACGCTGCCGGCATTCTGGCGAATCGAGGTACGGGTACAGTCCATCGCGGTATCACCACCACCGAGAACCACCACACGTTTACCCTTCATGTCGAGATAATCGGAGGCATCTTTCTCAAAGTCGTGACAGTGGTTGACGTTAGAGATGAGAAAATCGAGCGCCGCATGAACACCAGGAAGATCCTCTCCCGGGATACGCGCCTTCATAGAGTTGTAGGTTCCCATGCCAAGAAAGACCGAATCAAAACCATCGATCAGCTCCTGCATTTGTACATCCTTTCCAACTTCAACACCCAGCTCGAACTTAATCCCCATCTCTTCAAAGATGGCTCGACGACGCGTCACTACCGACTTTTCGAGTTTGAATTCAGGGATACCGAAGAAGAGTAGACCACCAATCTCAGGATGACGATCGTAGACGGTCACCTCGACTCCATTACGTATGAGGACATCAGCAGCAGCAAGACCCGCAGGCCCTGCACCAACAATAGCTACCTTTTTACCGGTCGGCTGTACGTGTGACAGGTCAGGCTTCCAACCCTCAGCAAATGCTGTATCGGTAATGTAACGTTCGACAGTACCGATGGTCACTGCACCGAGATCATCATTAAGGGTACAGGCACCTTCACACAGACGATCCTGTGGACAGACGCGCCCCGTGATCTCTGGCAAGGAATTGGTTTGATGCGACAACTCCACCGCACGGGTTACATTGCCCTCATCAATCAACTGCAACCAGTTAGGAATGTAGTTGTGCACAGGACACTTCCATTCACAATAGGGGTTGCCGCAATGAAGACAGCGTCCCGCCTGATAGGCTGCCGTTTCGCCATCAAAGCTACCATAAATTTCGGCGTACTCTTTGATACGAATGTTGACCATTTTCTTCCCCGGAATCTCCCGAGGAATCTTTAGAAACTGTAGCGTGTTACTTTTACTCACACTTTTTTACCGTTTAATTTAGTTATTGTTGGACGCATTAGTCCATTCGTACCAATAGCTCTTCGAGCATCGTTTCGAGCGTTTCCGATTTTGGTTTAACCAGCCAAAATTTTGCAATTTTTGCACTGAAATTATCGAGCAACATCTGGCCATGTGCACTACCTGTCGCACTCACATAACTCTTAAGCGTCTCGCGCAGATAGTTGCGATGTGCCTCAGTCGCCTCAGTATCGATACGATTAAAATCGATCGACTCATGGTTACAACGATCCTGAAACTTGCCATCCTGATCGTAGACAAAGGCAAAACCGCCGGTCATACCGGCACCAAAGTTGACACCCGTCGAACCGAGCACCGTAATCACACCCCCGGTCATATATTCGGCGCAATGATCACCCGCCGCTTCAATCACCGCATTGGCACCCGAGTTACGCACGCCAAAACGCTCACCGGCCATACCCGCTGCGTAGAGTGTTCCGCCGGTTGCACCATAGAGACAGGTGTTACCAATAATAGTGTTCTCCTGACTATTAAAGCAGCTCGTCTTCGGTGGGTAGATCACAATCTGGCCGCCGGCCATACCTTTACCCACATAGTCATTGGCATCCCCTTCAAGAGCAAGGTTAAGACCACCCGCATTCCATACACCGAAACTTTGACCCGCCGTTCCAGTCAGATTTAGCTTAATTGGGGCATCATTCATGCCGAGATTACCATGAACCTTGGCAATTTCGCCTGAGACCCGAGCACCAATCGAACGGTTAATATTCTTTAACTCAAAGCTGAATTCGCCACCGGATTTATTGTTAATCGCATCACGCGTCGCATCAACTATCTCTTCTGCCAACTTGGCATCATCAAACGGCTCGTTGCGCTCAGAGGTACAGTAGCTTGGCTCATCACCCGCCATCCCCTCTTGTGAGAGGATAGGCGTCAGATCCAGTTTGCCCTGACGTGTGGTTTCACCACTGAGGATCTCTAACAGATCCGTGCGCCCAATCAGTGCCTGAAGTGAAGGAACGCCCAGCTTTGCTAACCATTCACGCACTTCGCGGGCGATAAAGCGGAAGTAGGTCTTCACCAGTTCAGGATGCCCCTTATAGTGCTTTTTGCGCAGAATCTCATTCTGAGTTGCCACACCGGTGGCACAGTTATTGAGGTGACAGATCCGCAGGAATTTGCAGCCCAGCACAATCATAGGCATGGTGCCAAAGGCAAATGATTCGGCTCCGAGGATCGCCGCCTTGATGACATCAAGACCGGTCTTCAGACCACCGTCTGTCTGGATACGAACCTTGCCACGCAGGCCATTCATGCGCAGCACCTGATGCGCCTCAGAGAGACCCAGCTCCCATGGCGAACCGGCATACTTCACCGATGCGATGGGCGAAGCCGCCGTACCACCGTCATAACCGGAGATGGTAATCAGGTCGGCGTAGGCCTTGGCCACGCCAGCCGCGATGGTTCCGACACCCGGCTCAGAGACCAGTTTGACCGAAACCAGTGCCTTTGGGTTGACCTGCTTGAGGTCAAAGATCAGCTGTGCCAGATCCTCGATTGAATAGATATCGTGGTGCGGAGGTGGAGAGATCAGTGTGACACCTGGCTTGGTGTAACGCTGCTTGGCCACCATCTCGTTGACCTTATGACCGGGCAACTGACCACCTTCACCCGGCTTGGCGCCCTGCGCCACCTTGATCTGTAGAATCTCGGCATTAACCAGATACTCGGGCGTGACACCGAAACGACCCGAAGCGATCTGTTTGATCTTGGAGACCTTGTTGGTGTTGTAACGGGCTGGATTCTCACCCCCCTCACCCGAGTTAGAACGACCACCGAGGTCATTCATCGCCATAGCTAACGCCTCGTGTGCCTCCGGTGACAGAGCACCCATCGACATCGCTGCCGTATCGAAGCGCTTAAAGAGCATCTCATCAGACTCAACATCATCGATTGAGATCGATTCGACATCATCACGCAATTTGAAGAGATCACGCAGCATCGCCGCAGGGCGATCATTAACCAGCTCAGCAAAGGCCTGATAGTCAGACCAATCACCGGAATTAACCGCTTTGTGGATCGCCTGCACCACATCAGGGTTATAGGCGTGGTACTCGCCACCGTGAATAAACTTGAGTAGACCACCCTGCTCAATTGTCTTGCGTGGATTCCATGCGACTTTTACAAGCGACTCAACATCCCCTTGCAGGTCATCAAAATCGGCACCTTTAATACGGCTAGTGGTAGCGGTAAAACAGAGGTCGACCACCTCGTCACCCAGGCCGACAATCTCAAACAGCTGCGATCCACGATAGCTCGATACCGCCGAGATACCCATCTTCGACATCACCTTGTAGAGACCTTTGTTGATCCCCTTGCGGTAGTTTAGACCCAACTTTTCACGATTCTGTTCGGTGATCTCACCAGAATTAACCAAGTCATTGATCGCCTCATAGGCGAGATAGGGATAGATAGCCGTGGCACCGTAACCAAGCAACACCGCAAAGTGATGAGGATCACGTGCGGTTGCTGTCTCGACCACAATGTTCGCATTACAGCGACTGCCATCGGCAATCATCGCGTGGTGGATCGCTCCCGTCGCCATCGCCGCATGAACAGGAAATTTATCTTTATCGATATTTCGATCACTCAATACCAACACGACCTTACCGTTGCTGATAGCCGTAGCAGCTTTAGCGACGATATCTTCAACCGCCTTTTTGAGACCGAAGCCGCTGGGGTAGTTGAGGTCAATTATCTCTGATGCGTAATCAGCATTACTGCCCAGATCGAGTAATGCCTTAAAACGCCCCTCAGAGAGAATAGGTGAGCTGGCTACAACTCGACTCGCATGATCAGGGCCTTCATCAAAAATATTCTGCTCACGACCAAAGAGGGTCTCCAACGACATGACAATCGACTCACGAATCGGGTCGATGGCGGGGTTGGTTACCTGGGCAAATTGCTGCCGGAAATTATCAAAGACCGATCGAATCCTTTTAGACATTACCGGATAGGGGGCGTCATCCCCCATTGAGGCAGTCGCCTCCTGACCCGCTTCGACCAACGGACGAATCACCTGATCACGCTCCTCGAATGAGAGCTGAAACAGTTTTTGATAAACAGTCAATTCAGCGCTATCCATCGGATTTTCGCTCAGTGGGGCACCCATAAGCGTGTTTGGCAGATGCTGCCCATTCTTACTCATCCATTGGCGATAGGGCTGCGCCGACTTGAGGCGATTATCAACCTCATCAGGGGTGATCAGCGTACCTTTGTCGGTATCGACCGCAAGCATCTGCCCCGGCTTGAGACGCCCC